>JAGLSM010000320.1 GCA_023135745.1 Spirochaetota bacterium
TATAATACTATACTCAATATAATTAAATTTAGTCTTGCTTAAATTCACACTAAAATTTAAATTCATTCAATGAATAGAATAAAACGCTGCATATTATTAACTCTCGTATCAATATTACTAAGTTTATCACCAACAACTGCCTCTGCCGGATGGAATTCCTCATATAAAAAAGCTGTTAGACTTTTCAATAGACAGAAATTTCCCATGGCAAGATACGAGCTTAAAAAAACCTGTATCACTTCATTAAAGATAAAAAGCTGGAAAGGTGTATATCGTTCAGTAAAGCTTCTTCTGAAATTCAAAGGTAACAAACCCCTATACTTTCACAAGTATATAGACAAAGCCTCTTTAATTGCCTCCAGGGATAAAAATCCGTTAGCCTGCCTCAGAATGGCAGAAATATATTCAGCCTTTAGTATGAATAAAAAAGCGGTAAATCTCCTGAATACGGCTCATTCTCTATACCTTAATATGGGTAAACTACGCCGGGCAATACTCACATCCAGACAGATTATGGTATTAAAAGAAACGGAAAATGCCATGGCTAAGCTCATTAAGACCGCTCAAATTGCTTATGACCTGGATAAACCAAGCCGGACTCTGCTTGCCTCATCAATAATGATAGATTTTAACATCAAGACAGCTGCCAGGTACTGGATCAATAAAACATGCACTTCACTTGTAATAACGAAAAAATATAATCTAATTATCAGGGCAATAAAACTCCTGGAAAAAGCCGGATATAAAAAAGACGCCCTTTACTGGGAAGAACAAATTAATATGCATAAATAGTATTTTATTCCCTCTTTATTTAAAATCCCTGCATCAGTTTAAATGAAAAAGATGTCAATAAATGACAAAATCAATACTTTTTTGTACAAATGCAGAAATTTAACAAAAACGGCTTAAATTTTATTAAATTCTATAAAAAGAGAAAATAGTATTAAATATGACTGAAACTAATATAATAATAATTGAACAAGACAGCTCAATAAGAGCCGTTCTTACAAAAATGACTGAGAGATTAAGCGGGTTTAAAGTAATATTATCCACTGCAGACGGACAGTTGGGATTAGAAAATATTCAGAACGATAATCTCCATCTGATCATGCTCTCTACCAGAATTCAGGGAATGTCCTGCACCGATTTTCTTCAGAAAATGACGGAAATTGAAAACTGTGTTCCTGTTCTGATGGTTGCTCCTTATTCGGACAGAGGAATGACACAAGTCATTGAAGCGCTAAGACTCGGGGCTGTTGATTTTATACCGGAACCTAAGGATACAATTGCTGATGATATTGAAAACATATTCCGCGAGTTAAAAATAAAACTTGAGATACTATCCAGAAATTATAAGCTTTTATTATTGCAAATCTCCGGCAAACAAAGCCTCTCAAATGAACCTAAAATTAAAAAGAAATCAATGAGATCTCTCGTAGATAAAACAAAACTTAGCAAAACCGGAAAAATCGCGGAAATGTCAAGTGATGTTAAGATAATTGCCATGGGATTGTCAATTGGAGGACCAAAACTCCTTGTCGAAATTCTCCCTTCATTTAAAAAAAGATTTGCCATCCCGTTTCTTATAGTACAGCAGTTAAATAAAAACATTGTAAAACTGTTTGTTAAAAACCTTGCTAAATCATGCGATTACAACGTTCTTGAAGCAGTTCACCACACAGAGATTCTTCCATCCACTATCTATCTCGCACCGGGTAATAAACAGATGGGTGTAATAAAATGTGATAAAAAATACTTGATTGAAACAACATATACAGATAAAATATCTGAACAGGTGCCTTCAATTGATTATTTATTCCGTTCTTTGGCAGATGTTTACGGTGAACATACAATCGCTCTTTTAATGACCGGCTATGGAAAAGACGGAGTCTCAGGGATGAGACTGTTGAAGAGTAAGGGTGCTGTTACACTTGCCCAGGAAAGTCAATCATGCGCGGTTCCTGAAAAATCTCAAATTGCGGTTGAACAAAAAATTGTTGATGAGATTGTCCCGGGCAACCTGCTCCCGAAAAGACTTAAGGAACTTGTACGTCTTTCGCGCAGTAAATAACTTTATTAGACTAAGAAAGATTCTTGAATGAATTTATTGCTTATTGACCAGAAAAATAACATCAGAAACATTTTAATACGCAGACTATTCCCAAAAGGAATTAATGTATACCATTCCGAAACACTTGAAAGTGTTAATAAATTCCTGTCAACGGTTAAAATCAATATCATTCTGATTGATATTGATTATGATCTGGATAAATCATTTAAATTTCTCAATACACTTTCAAATCTTAAAAACAAACCGGTAAGGATCATACTTTCATCTATCTCAAACAGAAATACGATAATGCCTTTTGTAAACACAGGTATTGCGGGTTTTATAATGAAACCATTTTCGGAAGATAAAGGCCTCTCAAAGATCCTGCAAATTGTACAAAACATCAGCGAAAATGATGAAAAACGTTCATTTTATAGGGTTAGTATGGATCCAAATGAAGATAAAAAAGTATTTTTCAGACTTCAAACGGATACGCGTCTTAAAACAGGTCAGGTAATCAACATAAGCGCCGGAGGAATTGCTATTGAGTCGACAGACAAGACTCCTTTAGATGAAATGGAAGCAGGCCTATTTATCCCCAAAATTCAGCTAAAACTGGATCATCAGGATTTATTTCTTAGCGGTAAGGTGGCATATAAAAAGGGCGGTATCTTTGCAGTTGTATTTGATAATTCTTCCGATCACGACAAAGATTTGGGAATACTCTCCCATTATATATTTAAAAAAATATCAATGACAATTTAATTAT
>JAGLSM010000321.1 GCA_023135745.1 Spirochaetota bacterium
GATTTTTTTAATCCTAAAACAGGCAAAGGAAAAGGATTTCTTTTTACTGAATACAAGGCAAAAAGTCTTTTGGAAGCAATTAGGATAGCAATAAAAACATATAAAGTTAAGAAAAAATGGGATAAACTGATAAGAAACACAATGGAAGCAACTTTTTCATGGGACAAAGCAGCTAGAGATTACACAAAATTGTATAAAAAAGCACAACAAAAGAAAATAAAAACAACAGAAAGTTTTGTCGTTGGTAAATAAATAATGAGAAACTCATTTACCTTAAAGAAAAAATAACCGCAACGAATTTATTCTGCGTTTTTATAGATAGGTTAACCATTGCTGAGGGTCGGGAGTCTTACCTTGAATAATACCAAAAAATTCGTCCTGAAGTTTTGCGGTAATAGTTCCTCTTTTTCCGTTACTGATAGGAATATTATCTATTTTAACGACAGGTGTTATTTCTACAGCTGTCCCGGTAAAAAATACTTCATCAGCTATATATAAGGCTTCCCGGGGGATAAGATGTTGTTCCACTCTGATTTTTAAATTTCGGGCAATAACAAAGATACTATGACGGGTAATTCCAGCTAGAATAGAAGAACTGGTTGGGGGGGTATAAATAACACCGTTTTTGATCATAAAGATGTTTTCACCCGAACCTTCAGAAACATAACCATAAGCATCTAAAGCAATACCTTCATCAAATCCATCCTGAAGAGCTTCCATTTTAATTAGCTGTGAATTCATATAATTAGCGCCTACCTTGGCAAGCGAAGGAAAGGTATTCGGCGCAGGCCGGCTCCATGAAGAAACCCTGACACTAACTCCGTTTTCAAGGGCATCCGGACCAAGATACTTTCCCCAGTTCCATGCCGCTACAGATGTATGAACCGGACACTTAAAGGGATTAATTCCAAGCTCACCAAATCCTCTAAATACAAAAGGTCTTATATAAGCCTCTTCCAGTTTATTAACTCTTAAAGTATCGAGTATCGCGTTTTCTACTTCTTCACGGCTATATGGTATTTCAATTCGGTATATCTTGCATGAATCAAAAAGTCTCTTAACATGGTCCTTCAAACGCATAACGCTTGAACCATTTTTGTTTTTATAACATCTCAATCCTTCAAAAGAAGATGTCCCGTAATGAAGAGCATGTGAGAGAATATGAACCTTTGCGTCCGCCCAATTAACCATCTCTCCGTCAAACCATATTTTATCAGCCTTAAATGGCATTAGAAACCCCTTAAAAAATTAGTCCGCAACAATAATCTTTATTGTATAATAAACACATATCTTGAACAATAAATATATTACCGTTTTCTATTAATTTCCATAAAGTTTAAATTATACACCTAACCCTATCCCTTCCCCTGGAGGGAAGGGGAGCTCAGGTTTTGTAATTACTGTGAGGATAGAGACGCGGATTTTGCTTTTTATTCTTTTTCCAACAGTTTTGCTGAATGTGATATTGTAAACCATTTACCCATTCTTTCTTTAACCTGAGCGTGGTCGACACCTTTGCCATCTTCAAGTTCCTTGATCCCGGCATCAACCTGAAGTTTAAAATACAGTTCTTCCATAATATCATCGACAGAAACATTTTCCGGTAATATTTTAATCAGTTCAATAACCTTTTCTTTAACATTCATTAGAGACCTCGCAAGTAACCAATTTAAGCATAACATAAACTAAATCTTATTTCAAATTAAAATTCTTATTTACTCCATCTCGGCTCCGCTCGATGTACAACAATGCAACGCCCTTACAAAACATTCCGCCTCCAAACCCTAAAAAAATAATCCGCGAAAATCTGCTGCATCAGCGTCATCCGTGTTCTATCCTACCTACTGAAACAACCCATACCGCAACACTTGACATCTATTCCTCACTGAACCATACTACATTAATGAAAAGAATAATCCTGATTCTGCTCCTTTTATCATCCTCGCTAATCTATCCCGCATCAATTGTAAAAAGCCTTTTTACTTTTCATATCAGACCGGGAACTTTTAGAGGAGGATATGTTGTCTCGGACAGATCAATCCTGCACAGAGGCGCAAGATTCTTCGGAAAAATCAGCGGAAGCACGGTTTTCAGGTTTTCAGGATATTACATGATAAGATTTAGATTTTTTAAACCTGTAACACCCATCGCCGCAAAAACAGACGGAGGCAATACCTCTATGAGAATTGATATGAAAAGATCGTTTAATGTCCCGTCTGCTGATAAGGATTTTGTTAATACAGGTAAAGGTAAAATCTTTGATATATTCACTCAAAATAAACCCACATATGTCAAACTGATTGTATCAGGTAAAGGCATTAAAAGAAAAATAAGTAAAACAAAGTATTATAATAAATTCCGCAGAAGAACCAGAAGAGCGGAAAGCTCATCCCAGATCGCGTATTTATTTAAAGCTTCATTTTTAAAAAAGGAATCCCATTTATTAAAACGATTTTTTGAAAAATCCAGGGTGTTTGTAAAATACTACACAAAAAGAAAACGTATTTTCAATCATATTGACGGCAGTACGGCCTTTAGTATGTTTAGTAAAGAAATGCTCCTTGCTTCAAAGAAAGATATCAATTCATCCTTTAGCCACCTGAGAATAACTTTTCTTTTTAAAGACCAAACCAGATCCATATGGACATTTGAAAAGAGCTTTTCAAAATGGCAGGCGCGGATGTATAAAAAAATAGATTTTGTAATTCCGGGAAGACGTAAGAGATACAGGTATTGATTGATGGAACGCGGATTCGGGGAGAAGCGATAGGAACGCAAATTTTGGTTGAGTAGACTGAGAACTCACTG
>JAGLSM010000322.1 GCA_023135745.1 Spirochaetota bacterium
AAAACGGGTAAGGTTCAACCTAACCTCTATCTCCTTCCCTCGAGGGAAGGAGAAGTGTTGTGACTATTGATGACTCGGCGGTCTACCAGAGGTTGATTTCAACAAGCTCAATCAACGACTACAGTAGGTAGGATAGGAACGCGGATTTTGTTTCTCACAAAGACACAAGACACAAAGTTTTATACCAAAAAAATCCGGCAGAAAATTCCAAGGAATGAGTTTCCCCTATCCTCGAGGGAAGGGGCTAGGGGTTAGGTCAAAGCATCCATCACATCCTGCTTTAAATCTGAAGTTACTATTTTCTCAATAGCCATATCCAGTTTATTTATATCGGCTACAGACTTTATCAACTGTTCCTCAGATTCTGACAATCCGTATTTTAATGATAATTGTCTAATAATGTTATTTTGCTTGGTTTCAATTTTTGCGGTTATTTTCATTCGTTCTGCTAAGGTTGGCATGATTTTCTCCTTGTCCAAATGAGCATTTTCAATTCTTTTTTCAAGATCACCCATACTGAGATCTATAGTATTGCTTACATAATAAAGCTCTAAAACGATCAAGTCTATACTCTTAATATATTCCATCTTTCTCCATAACTCAAATATTTTATCAATACTGGAAAGCTCAAGATTAAAGATATTCTTTAGTAATAGTAAAGATGTGATTAGAAAAATGTTCTTTTTTAATCCATGATACTTTGGGTCATCTTTATTCCACTTCGATGTATCAAACAGCAAATACTTATATTCCGGAATAAATTGTTTGATTTCATCAGGCACAGAAAACTGATCCATAAAATTTTGAGGAAGTGTCCATTGTCCTGTTCCATGATAGAAAATATAAGGGATAATAATTCTAAGCTCCTGCTTGTTTTGCTTGTCTTTCTGCCACATCAGAAGCTGATAGTGCATGATTTGGAGCCAGGTATCAGGATCATTGTAGGACTTATGTTCGAATAAAAAGTACACATCGGCTTTCTTTCCATCTGTAAGACATGTTTTTACGACCAGATCAGAGTATTTATTCCGAAGATGTTTTTGAATGTAGCGGTTATGGTCATACTTGATTTTGTTTAGATCAAAAAGCTTGTGCATTTTTCCCGGCAGGGTCTCTCTCAGGAAATCTTTCATATTTTCTTCATTGGAAAAGACCTCATGAAAGAAACTATCATGGATATTCGGCGATTGTTTGTTGTTCTCTTTCTGCATAGAAAATCCTCCTATGCATGGTAGATATAAAAAGAGGTGTTTTAGTTCCCAAAAAAAGCAATTACCTTAAAAACCCATCGTCCTCAAATCACCTGCTTTTAAAACCAAAAGATTCTCTTTAGCATACCTTTGCGTCTTGCGAGAAATCCTCTACCCGCCCTTCCGCCACACTACCTGCACAATAGGCAGCACCCCGGGAGGAAGGTTATTATGATTAGCAAAATATGGATCGTACCTGTACTGAACACTGAAATATGGTTCACTGCTGAAAATAAGCGCATCCGGATCATTCAGACTTGCGGGATAATTGAAATAAAGGTTTTTTGTTCTGCATCGAAGGTGTACCGATCCAATAATATATGAGGGAATTAGCTTTTTCTTTTTCCCCTTTTTATCCGGCCCGCTATAGACAGTTGTATATACCCTCTCGGCATCACTGGAGATGAAAACTCGCCTGTTCTCATTTGTAGAACTATTTGTATTGTGAATCCAGACAACTCCCCCTGCAATTATCCCTACGGGTTTTGCAGAATCAGTATCTTTATTGATATTATTGATATATATATCGTTTAATGAACAGATAGTTATTGGAGATCTCGCAACACCGGTTACATAAACCGGCTGATCGGTTACTATTACTCCTTTTGAAGGATAGTAATTCATATCAGATAGATTAATATACAGGGCCTCAATTTCCTTATCAACAAAGATTCCAATCCCTGCAAGAGGCGGCCCCTTAACACCATATAAGACCGGTTCTTTCATCATAATTGAAATCCGTGCATTTTTTTTGGGAGGGTTAAAAAAGAAAATCTGTGATCCGTATTTCTTGAAACTCGTTTCAATCTGGTCATTAATATATGCATATTTTACAGGTATTGTGTCCAGGATATTGAATCCTATCCTGTAGCCATTTCCAATTTCAGGCAGAAAATAAAAAAAATCCTGAAAGAAAAGAGGCGCAGTGAACTCAATATACTTGCCGATATAATTAATCCGGTAATGAGTATCCAGCTCGTACCGCTGATCCCTGCCCAGAGAATTTATATAAAACCGGGTTAGAGGATTCTCGACAGAACAGTAGGATTTGTTTAAAGTCCCGTAATAAATTCTCCCCTGCGTACGAAAAGCATCTTCAGGAAGCTGCAGCTTTACCCTTGTATTCGGAGCGGGAAATTTCATGGTTCCGTTTATGGCTAAAAAGAATTTAAAGCCTATTGAATCCGCGTCGGCAACCGGGTCAATATTAATAGTATCAAGATCCTGTCCGGGACTTACCTTGCGCATGTAAATCGTATTAATCACTCTGTTTTTTGGTTTGTAGCTGTAAACATTTTTTTCACCGTCAGCTACAAACAGCAGATCCTTTTCCCTGATCTTCGGATTCAAAATCCTGATTTTTTTAACCCAAGAGCCCTGCTTTCCAATCAGTCTCCATCTATCATCAGTTAACTGAACCAAAACATCAAACTTATGCTTGAAATCGGGATATTTTATATTAAAACTCTCCGGTTTAATCTCATTAATGTCGGGAAAGGATCCCCTTTTGTAAAAATTTGTACCGCCGTGAAAC
>JAGLSM010000323.1 GCA_023135745.1 Spirochaetota bacterium
CTCTCAAAAACCCAACCCCCTACTTCCTTGATCTTACGAGCTTTTCAAGCACTTATCCCGTACCCAGAGAAGCTGTAGAAAAACATGGGGACAGATGGACCAGGCCGGAAAACATTATATGCAACGGACCCTTCATGCTAAGCGAATGGAAAATGCACCGGCACATAATACTCAAGAAAAATACAAAGTATTGGGACAAGGATGTTGTTAAATTAAAAAAAGTAGTTTTTTACCCTATTGAAGATCAGGGAAGCAAGTTGAATTTATATAGATCCGGTGAAATTGATTACGCATCCGGATATCCTACCGAGATGGTGCCGTTCCTTAAAAAAAAGAAAGATATGCTGTCTCATCCGGGATGGGGAACATATTATTATAAAATTAATGTAACCGTTAAACCGTTAAATAAAAAGATTGTCAGGCAGGCTCTTTCAATGGCTATTGACAGGGAAACAATAGTCTACAACCTGTTAAAACAGGGGCAGCTTCCGGCTTATTCTCTGACTCCGCCGTATTTCAAAGCATATAAACCTGCTATGACTGATAAGTATAATCCTCTGAAGGCAAAAGCGTTACTTGCTAAAGCAGGATTTAAAAACGGTAAAGGTTTCCCAAAGCTTGTCATAATGTACAATACAAGCGAGAACCACAAACATATAGCTGAAGTCTTACAAAAAATGTGGGAGAAAAATCTCAATATCAAAGTATCTCTTGAAAATCAGGAATGGAAGGTCTATCTAAAAACTACCGAAAAAATGGAATATCAGATCTGCAGGATGGGATGGATTGGAGACTATCTTGATCCTGCCACATTTCTTGATATATTCATGGAAAAAAAGGGCAATAACAATACGGGTTGGTATAACAGGCGTTATATTTCTCTAATGAACCGGGCTTTAAGAAGTTTTGATATCAGGAAAAGATATTCATTGATGAAAAAAGCTGAAAAAATTCTCATGGATGAATTACCTATTATTCCTATTTATTTCTATACATATAATCCGCTTATAAAGCCCTATGTTCGCGGCATATATGGAAATTTGCGCGATGAACATCCCTTGCGTGAGGTATGGATAGATCCTGACTGGAGAAAAAATAAATGATTTCATTTATTGTGAAACGGATAATTGTTTCAATATTAATTGTTTTTATAATTATTACACTGACTTTTTTCCTCGTCAGATTCGCAAAAGGAGGACCTTTCGATTTTGAAAAGAAGGTAACTCCTGAAGTTAAAAAACAACTAATGAAAAAATATGGGATGGATAAACCCATTCTTGTGCAATATTTGAAGTATATGGGACGACTTATTCAGCTTGATTTTGATAAGTCTACAAAATATCCGGACAGAACTGTTGCTGAAATAATAAGAGAAAACCTCCCCTACTCAATTACTATTGGCCTGCTTTCCTTACTTTTATCCGTATCAATCGGAATTCCTCTTGGGCTTATTGCTTCAAAAAAGCCTGAAGAAAAGCTGGACCGCCTTTTACAGACATTCTCAATTCTGTTTGTTTCTCTGCCGCGGATTGTTATAGCACCGCTTGCGATTATGTTTTTTTCATTTACCCTGGGAATACTTCCTTCAGGTCTATGGGGCGGCCCTTTGTATTTAATTTTACCGGTTATTACTCTGTCTATTCCATTCATTGCCAAGATATTCCTTCTTACACGGAATAAAGCAATAAGCATTAGATCATCACAGTTTATTCTAGCTGCAAGAGCCAGGGGGCTGTCGGAACAGAGGATATTTTTTACCCACATCCTGAAGAATTCCATGATACCTGTAATTGCCTTTCTTGCCCCGGGCGCGGCTATGCTCTTAACCGGAAGCGTTGTTATCGAGATAATTTTTGTATTGCCGGGTCTGGGAAAATACTTTGTTCAGGCCGCTTTTAACCGTGATTACGCGTTAATAACAGGAGTTGTCATTGTTTATTCAACACTGCTTGTCTTTTTAAATATGCTGGCTGACATTTCCCTTCAATTCATAGATCCGCGTACAAAGATATTTGGAGATGACTCCTGATGCTTAAAAAGACTGCTTTAATATTCCTGATAATGTCGATAGTTATTATCCTGCTCCCGGAAATAGTGCCAATTGACCCTAATGAAATAAATCTCAGCAATGGGAATCTTTCGCCTTCTTCTGCCCATCTTCTTGGGACTGATTTGAAAGGAAGGGATTTATTTGCCAGAATGCTTTTCGGGACAAGGCTCTCATTTTTAATCGGGATTTCAGCTACATTTATAAGTCTGTTTGTCGGAGTCGCCTGGGGGTCTGTTGCGGGTTATTCCGGAGGATTTAAGGATGCGGCAATGATGAGGATTGTTGATGTACTGTATGGACTTCCATACATGTTCATTGTAATTATACTTATGACTTTTACCGGCCGTTCTGTCATGCTGTTATTTATAGCGCTTGGTCTTGTTCAATGGCTTACTATGGCAAGAATTGTAAGAGCCGAAGTAATCAGTATTAAGGAAAAAGAATTTATTGAAGCGGCAAAGGCAATCGGTACGCCGAAAGCTAAAATTCTACTCAAACATATACTGCCTAATATAATTGGGACTATATCCGTTTATGCTACTTTTACAATTCCAACAGTTATTATTGTTGAAACTTTTTTATCATTCCTTGGTCTGGGTGTACAGCCCCCTCAGGCAAGCCTGGGCACTTTAATAAAAAACGGCATAACTACAATAAGTGTATATCCATGGCAGATCATCTTCCCGTCTCTGTTTCTCCTGGTTCTGGTATTTACCATAAACAGG
>JAGLSM010000324.1 GCA_023135745.1 Spirochaetota bacterium
GCTGCTGTTGAGCAGGGCTTTATTAGTAATTATCAGTCTTCAGCAATGATTGGCAGGCAAAAGCAGTTTAATGCTCCTATCGGCCGCTTTTTTACTGAAAGCGGGATTCTTTCGCCTAACAAGCTGCAGGTTTATCTGAAGGAGTTGGCAGATTATAACCTTAAATATTCCTTTTAGAAGCATTTACTGTGGGGCAATTAATAGATGATGTGTTCTATAAAATATATCTTCTAACTTTATTGAAAAATCTTTGTTATATTTAAATATTATTGTAATTAGAATATGAGGCTTTCCGATATCCTCACTATCATGAAGAGTATCAGATCTAACAGCAGTCCTTCCCTTCCTGAATTGGCGGGCATGGAACAGTTTCGTATGAACAAAAAACGCAGCAGTCACCCTGTTTTGGTTTTAATGTTTTTCCGCATCCTTCGCAAACATAGAAAAACCGGCACGAGTCTGTAGGCATTGTTTCTTCTTTTGAATGTCCGCAATTGGAGCAGGTTATTGTTGATTCTAATGTGATTTTCATAATTTACACTTTAAATAAGTTGTGAGGTTTATTTAACTGATGTATCCAAAAGCCCGCGTAAGCGGGCTTTTGGATACATTCATATTTGGTTATTTTATATCTTCATCGTCTTTTTGTTTTTTCTTGAGATCTTCAATTCTCTTGAGTTCTGCCTGTTTCTTTTCATCAAAGATGAATGAACTCTTCGGCAAATTAAACTTGTAGACAAGGGCAAACATGTGAGTTCCAAATGTAGCCTTCATTGTTGTAGGAAAGATGAACGCATAGTCAACAGTAATTTCATGTTCGCTTAGAGCCAGTTCATAACTCAGTCCGAATGTAATATTGCTTAACTCATCACCCCATTCATAACCCGCCCTTACTCCGAGGCTATGTTCAAACTGCCAGAACTGGAAGCCGAAGTGGTTTATTGATTTTGGCTCTCTGATATCACCTTCATCCTTTCCGGGGCTTGTTAAAGAATAAGACACGAGAAGGTCTTCCATAAAAACGATATTTCCGATGTTCCAGGCAAGACCGTATTTCAGGGTTCTGTTTACCAGTTCGGTTGCTCTGTCTTTATTTATTGCAATATCAGGTTCAAGAAGATTATTCATGGATACCCCTATTGTAAATTTTGGGGTCAGGTAGAATAAAGCGCCTATATCAATTCCGAATCCTGAGGAGGTTAAACCGTTGTCAAAATACGGATTTATATCTGTATATTCATTGCGAACAACTCCCCTCATTAACAGGTTAAACCTTACTCCTATGGAAAAATTCATTCCGGTATTCAAGAGGTTCGGCAGCTCTCTGCTGTAGGTAAAAGAGAATGCTCTTTCATAATAAAGTTCATCGGAAAAATTATAGAAGGAAAAACCATAGGCTCCATCCTTAAAAATGGGATTGCTTAACCCGAAACTGAGAAGTCCGAATAAAGCTTTGGGCCAGTTGGCTATGTTGTCATTGATAAATGGTACGGCAACAGATGCGTTCATGATACTCATTCCTACATCATCACCGCCCATAAACGGCATTGTGTAATTTCCCATAACCTGAATGGATTTGATCTTTGATAATCCCGCAGGATTGTGAAATACACTATTGATATCTCCGTAGACTGCGCTCATTGCATCGGCCATACCCCTTGCCCTTACACTGATTCCCCACATTTCAAAAGCGCCGTAAGAAGGCAGGCTGAGACAAAGGATGCTTATTGCAATAATTGTTAGTTTGATATATTTTCTTTTCATTTTCATTTCCTCCTTCTTATTTAATCATCAGAATTTTACCGGAATATGTTGTCCCTCCGGCTGTTATCTGAAAAATGTAAATTCCGCTTTTTACCATGTACCCGTCTTTATCTTTACCGTCCCATGGAACGGATCCGCTCTGGGCCGTTCCGCTGACTGTATAGTTTCTCACCATTCGTCCCCTGAGGCTGAATATTTTAACTTCAACCGTATCGTATGCCTGATCAAGGGTGAATGACAATGAGGCTGTATTTTGGGATGAACCTAATGGAGTAAATGGGTTAGGTGATACTGTAACATCCCGAATGACTCCGCTTACATCCGTTGCTTCAAATACCGCATAGATTCCTCTAAGGTGACGGATATTTGCTGTAATCAGATCGGAACTTGCATTGACGGTTCCGCCTATCTTGATCCATCTAACGCCGTCCCAGAAGTAAAGAGCCAGATTTTCTTCGTTCCATCCTTTAGCAGCGATTTCTATCTGATCATAGTGAATTGTCAGTGTGACATCTCCGTTTAGTACAAGACTTTCAAGATTATTCATTCCCGAGTCCTGCATTGAAATACTAAACGCGTCAAATGAAGCTGTGGTTGTGGGAGGTTTAATCGCTTTATTGTCTGAGATATTGGTGATTTGACTGTTTGAAAGTGTTACTGGCGCGATAGTGACAAACGCGTCCTTGCTTAAAGCTCCTGCCGGAAATTCCAGTTTTGTAAGAGGGTCGTCTATGTACTTTCTTTCCTGCTTTACTGTTGATTCCGAATCAAGGGCGTTTTGGTTCATATATATATCTGCGAGTCCAGTGTTTACATTAGATTGAACTGTGAAATCCTTGATGTATCTTGCTCCCGCGTAACCCGGTCCAATGATATAGAGGTCGTAATTTCCGGGATTAAGGTCGAATGCCTGGTAATAACCTGTTACTCCGTCTGTAGTTGTATTGGCTATTACAGTATCATTCTGGTAAATGGTTATAGAAGAAATTACATCAAGAGGATAGAC
>JAGLSM010000325.1 GCA_023135745.1 Spirochaetota bacterium
TCTCTACTCTACCGAGAAACAAAAATCTGCGAAAATCCGTTGCATCCGTCAAATCAGCGTTCTATCCTAATCCATAAGGACTTGAAAAAATCCGAATGGACAGGTAAATTATCCGAACCAGTAATATAAAAGGAAATCACTATGGTTAAAAGCTATGAGATAAATTTAACAACCAAAGGGCGTATTGATGTTATTAACATTCAGGATAATGTCCATGAATCACTAAGACAGTCAGGCCTTAAAAACGGAACTCTTACAGTTTTTGTGCCGGGGTCTACTGGGGCCCTTTCCACAGTAGAATATGAGCCCGGGCTTGTAAAGGACATAAAGGAATTCTTCGACAAGCTTGTTCCATATGGTAAAAAGTATGCTCATCATGATACATGGCACGATGATAACGGGAGTTCTCATCTTCAGGCAACACTTATGGGGCCGTCAATAACAATACCTGTTGTTAACGGACAGCTGACTCTTGGTACATGGCAGCAGCCTATATTTATAGATTTTGATACCAGAGGACGAAACCGTAGGCTTGTGATACAAATAATGGGAGATTAGCAGCCCATTATTTTTCTTAAATCTTCTTTTTCAACATCAAGAAAAATTTCTACAAGTTCCGGATCCCACTGGCCGGATTCTTTTTCATTTTTAAATACTTCATATGCTTTGTCAAAGCCGATGCCTTTTCTGTATACTCTGCTGAAAACCATAGCGTCAAACGCGTCAGATATGGATACAATACGCGCTTCTAAAGGAATGTCCGTGCCGGACAAGCCTTCAGGATAACCTTTGCCGTCAAATCTCTCATGATGGTACCGTATTATATTGATGATATGAGTATTGTTTTTAAAAGGTTCGCATATTTTTTCTCCGATAAGGGGGTGCTGTTTCATAATTTCAAACTCTTCTTCATCGAGAGGTCTGGGTTTTGACAGTATATTCTCCGGGATTCCTATTTTTCCAATATCGTGCAGGATGGCCCCATTTTTTATAGATGCAACAAGACCTGCTGGTAAGCCGATTGTATCGGCTATTTTTAAAGATATATTCGACAGTCTTAGACAATGCCCTTCTGTATAGGAGTCTTTTGCTTCAATTGCATTAGCAAGTGAGTAAACAACTCCTTCTACACTTATAAGGTGATCGTGCAATGACTCCATTCTTAAGAGTGCATTTATTCTGGCAATGAGTTCTTTTACATTGAAAGGTTTTGATAAAAAATCATCAGCTCCTGTATTTAGACCTTCCAGCATTGCGTTTGTATTGTTGGCTTTGGCAGTTAACAGAATTACCGGGATTCTGCATGTTGATTTATTATTCTTGATTTTCTTTGTTAATTCAAATCCATTTAGTCCGGGCATCATAATGTCTGAAATGACAAGATCCGGCTGGATTTCGAGAACCTTTTGATAACCGTCAAGCCCGTCAACAGCGTCAAAAAAATCAAAATAAGGGTTAAGAACGTATCTTAAGAAGCCTCTCATTTCCTTATTGTCTTCAATAAGAAGGACTTTCTTTTTTGTTTCATAGTTATAGTTGTCAAGTTTAACATTTTTTTTAATTGCCGATTCAAACAGACTGAGTTCTGATTTTTTTAATGAGTAAAAATCGGTAATTTCTTTGAAAAGTGAAGAAACTCCTTTGGTTGGGAGTTCTCTTTTTACCTCTCCCTTACTGTCTTTTCGTCTTTCAAGATCGCCCCATCCAAGAGCTAAGAGATCTTTATCAATATGATCCAGACCCTTTTTTAAATCAAAACGGAATGTGGTTCCTCCACCGAGTTTACTTTCAAGGGAAATTGAACCCTTGTGCATCTCGATAAATTCCTTTGACAATGAAAGTCCCAAGCCTGTACCTGAATATTCTTTTTTAGAAGCGAATCTTTCAAATTGGGTGTATCTGTCAAAAACTTTTTCCACAATATTGGGAGGGAGGCCTTCTCCTGAATTTGAAATTGAAAATTCGATACTATCCGGTAATTCTATGAGATCAAGTTTAACGTCTCCTTCTTTGTTTACGTATTTAAATGCGTTAAAAACCAGATTGATAATAACTTTTTCAATTTTTTCAATATCAATATAAATTTTTATTTCTTTTTCAGGCATGTTCATTTCAAAATTTATTGATTTCTTTTCAACGAATGGAGCAAATGTATTGGCAATTGTTCTAACGACATTGCATATATCTGTTTCCTGATAAAAGAGCTGCATCTTTCCGGCTTCAAGTTTTGTAAAATCAAGAACTTCATTGACCATCTTTAAAAGGCGTCTGGAATTCTGATACATAAGTCTTAAGTAAGCTTCCTGTTCTTCTGAGAATTCACCTACTTCTCCCTCCAGCATTACCTCAAGAGGAGCGAGCATCAAAGAAATAGGGGTTCTTATCTCGTGTGAAATGCTTGAGAAAAATTTGCTTTTGACGCTTGAAGTGTACTCTGCCTGTTTTACATCATCTTTTGACTGAATCAGCTCAGTTCTTGCAAGATCTTCAACCCTTTCATGAGCGCCTATGGTACTATACGCGTCAATGAGTTCTTTTCTTGATAGATCAAAAACCTTCTCGTACATGCCGATAGTTGTTTCAAGTCTGGCAATTACTTCGTTTTTGGAAGGCTCTCTTTTTATTATTTTTTTTTCAGAATTGATCATTTTATCACCATTTTTAGATTACACCCCTATAACAACATTATATGAGAGATTTTGAGTAATATCAAGTGAATATATTTTTTCTATGTCATGTATTATGGCTATGCTGCTACATATCAT
>JAGLSM010000326.1 GCA_023135745.1 Spirochaetota bacterium
CACTCAAATCTGTGTCAAAAAAATAACCGATATATAAACATGTTCATAACTTGAAGATTTGTGTGATTGCCTGCGGCGGTTCTTCGAATGCGTGGTTAAAAAAAACTCTAAATTACAGTCTTAGCTTTAATTTTTTATAGAAATTTTCTCTGGTTCCAATCATAAGCAAACGGACAATTTTTTCTTCTTCGAAAATCTGGTAAATAATTCTATAATCAACACCAAAATATTTAAATTGATAAGATTTTAAACTTGAAAATCTACCTGACAGGTTCTCGGCTTGAAATGGATCCTCTTTAATAATTGGTAAATAATAATCTTTAATCAAGCTGGATACTTTTGGGTGAAGTTTTTTAATATCCTGTTTTACAGGATTAACAGCCTTTATTTTAAACATAATAATTATTCAAAAATTTCATTTTCGTTCATATCTGAACCTCTATCTAATGTCATTCTTTTTAAAAGTTCTGCTTTCTCCTTTTTATCTAAGAGAAATTCTAAATTATCTTTTTCATGCGGTGGTAAAGATTCAATTTCAAGTAATATTTGCTCTGGTGTTAGTAAAGCCATCTCATCCTCCATAAAAAATAGCATTAAAAAATCATACTGCAAGATAGAATTAATGTCTATGATTATCTTACCTGTTGCTTCGGCTTTCGCAGTTCGACTGCGCTCACTACAAGCTCAGCACAAGAAATCCAGCAAAGTCCCTGCAATACTAAACCATAAAAAAGCCCGACATACCCACACCAAAACGAATCACTCAAATCTGTGTCAAAAAAATAACCAAGATAATATTTTCTCACAAGGCGCAAAGAAAAGATCTAAAGCCGGATTTTCTTTTTTAGGGTTTATGAGTTTACTTCAAGTTATAAAATTTTGTACTCTTATCAACCCTCTGCGAACTCATCTTTCTCTGCGGTTTAATATAAAAACCTAAGATGTTTCTAACCGCAGAGGCAAAAGAGGACGCGGAGATAAAATTCTAATCCTGTAAATAATCCAACAAAGTCTCTGAAAGACCAAACCCGGAAAAATTCCAATATACTTACATCAAAACTAAAACCTTTGTGACTTGTAAGCTTAAATCCTTCGTGAGCTTCGTACCTTGTAAGAAACAAACCCAATAAATTTACACCAAACCCAATCCCGCAAAACCCCTTAAATCCGACAAAAAACCTTTACGCCTTAGCACCTTGTAAGAGAAACAAAAAATCCATCAAACATTTACATATTGACAATATATCAATCTATGATATATTGATATAGAATGATAATATCAATTAAAGATAAAACAACTCAGGACATCTTTGACAGTACTATTTCCAGACATTCAAGAAAGCTGCCTTTGAATCTTCATAGTAAAGCTCAACAGCTTTTGGATATTCTAAACGCTGTCAATACTTTAAACGACCTGGGTTCAATTCCGGGAAACAAACTGGAACTGCTTAAAGGCAGACTGAAGGGTTTTTATAGTATTCGTATCAATAACAAATGGCGAATAATATTCACATGGAAGGATAATAATGCCGTTGATGTTCAGATCATAGATTATCATTAAAGGAGTTATTTATGTTACCAAAAAACAGACAACCAACTCATCCGGGAGCTATTTTAAAAGAACAGTATTTAGAGCCAATGGGATTAACTCAGACAGAACTCGCTATTCACCTGAGATGGACCTATTCAAAAATAAATGAAATTATAAACGCTAAACGCGGCATTACATATGAAACAGCCTTATCGTTTGCCGATATATTCAAAACAACCCCTGATCTCTGGCTTAATCTACAGAAAAACTATGACCTTTGGAAGGCTCAGAAAAAGCATATAAAGAAAAAAGCATTGATAGCATCATAAACTCAAATTCCTGAATTCCTAAGAAAAAATTTTAAATCCAACAAAGTCTCTGAAAGACCAAGCCCGGAAAAATTCCAATATACTTACATCAAAACCAAATCCTTTGTGGACTTGACACCTTTGTGAGAAACAAAAACCAAAAGCACCAAAATCCATCCAAAAGAAAACCATGCAAAACCCAAATATCAACGCCGAAATATTATTTGAAAAGCTCATTATGATTACCGGAATTATAGTATTTCCATCAATTTTGTAAATCATTAACCAGTCCGGTTCAATATGACATTCCCTGCGGTCTTTATGATTTCCAATTAAAACATGATCCTTATATTTTGGAGCTAATGTTTCTTCGTTAATTAGTTGTTTAATTACATCCTTGATTTTATCAAAATCTTTGCCGGATTTTTTTAACTTTTTTATATCTTTATTAAATCTTGTTGTAAAGGCCGGTATCAGCATTTATATCTCTAATTTATCAAACATGTCTTTAACATCTTTGCATTTAGTAAGATTATTCCCTTCATCAGTATCCTGAAAAGCTTGTATAGTTTTCTCATTCGGAATTCTAACCTGGAAAGGAAGGCCTTTATTTAAAAGTACTAAAGAGTAAAACAATTTAATTGCCTCTGTTGTAGTTAATCCCAGTTGTTCAAAAATCATATCCACTTGATTTTTTAATTCCGGCTCAATTCGGGCTCTTATCATCGCTGATTTAGACATAGTAATACCTCCTCTTTATTTAATTGTATCCCATTTGTGGTACAAAAACAAGTATTATTACCAATTCTAATGGATTATGATCATTCACCTATCGTTTTCATTAATCCTGTTGCTTCGGCTTCCGCTCACAGACTGTGTAAAAAGGCCTTTTGAGATGTATAATTTATTATCTTTTCT
>JAGLSM010000327.1 GCA_023135745.1 Spirochaetota bacterium
AGTATATACAGCAATGACAATGTCTCCGGCGCCGGTTACATCAAAAACATCTCTGGCTACAGTGGGCATTTCAATAAGATCGGCACCTTTTTGAAAGATTGCCATTCCGTCTTCACTTCTTGTTATAAGAAGTATTTCGGGATTAATTTCGTCCATGATTTTTCGTCCCGCAGACAGTAGACTTTCACTGTCTCTGATTGGGATACCTATCCCTTCTGACGCTTCCTTATTATTAGGAGTAATTAATGTTACGTCACGGTACTGACGGAAATGTTCTACTTTAGGATCAACAGAAACTATCTTGCCATGTTCCTTACATAAAGCAACAATGTTATCAATCAAAAAAGGCGTAATAACACCTTTACCGTAATCTGAGATGATAACAGCATCAATTTCATGGATAATATTTTTTACATAGTTTATTATAATATTCAAGGATTCTTCATTATGAGGATTCGCGTTTTCTCTGTCTATCCTTACCACCTGTTGGTGATGGGCTACTATCCTGGTTTTAACAGTAGTTGGTCTATCTTTTTTCTTCACAATTAATGAATCATCAACCCCTATTTCGGATAGACGTTTCATCAGGATATCACCCCACGCGTCTTGTCCTGTTACTCCGCATAATCTGATATCTACATTAAACTCTGAAAGGAGATTAGCGACATTGGCAGCCCCGCCAAGAACTTCTCTTTCATCTTTAACAGATACTACCGGCACCGGAGCCTCCGGAGAAATTCTGTCAACAGATCCGATTATATACCGATCGAGCATTATATCTCCGATAATCAGTATCTTCTTTCCTGAAAATCGTTTCATAATACCAAGGAGATTTTCTTTCTCGTGCTTCATTAATTTACCTCATTAATAAAAAATAAAAAAAATTACCGGGCATTACCGGCAATCATCTCTTTTGCCTGATTTAGTGTAGTTTGGGAAACCATCTCCCCTCCTATCATTCGGGCAAGTTCATTCAGACGTTCATCATAAGAGAGAGGAACTATTTCTGTATGTGTTCTGCCGCCCGATTGAGTTTTCCTGACCATTATATGATGATCAGCAAGAGCCGCGATATGGGGAAGATGTGTAATACAGAGAATTTGATTATTCATGGAAACCTGTTTGAGCTTCTTCCCTACAGCTGATGCTGTGACTCCTCCTATTCCGGCGTCAACCTCATCAAATATTAACGTATCACATTCATTTCCACTCGTTAGAACAGTTTTCAAAGCCAGCATAACTCTTGATATTTCACCACCCGAAGCAATCTTCCTTAAAGGTCTTGCCTGTTCTCCCGGATTTGGAGAAATTAGAAATTCTACGTAATCTATACCATTTTCAAACAGTTTAATATTTTCCCCGTTGACTTCTATAAAACCTGCATCATCTCTTATAAACTTGATATCCACAATAAAAATAGTCTTCTTCATACCAAGAAAGGTAAGTTCTTCCATTATCTTTTTTTCAAGATCCTTTGCAGCTTTTTGTCTCTTATTGGAAAGGTTAAATGCCAATTCCTTTAATTTTTGTTTTATATTAATTATCGCTGCTTCAAGTTCTGATTTTTCATTTTCGCTGGAATTTATAGATTGGTTCTCATTGAAACATCTTTCCCTGTATTCAAGAATCTCCTGGACAGTATCTCCATACTTTCTTTTTAAACCCTGTATTTCAGCGAGTCTCGCATTTACTTCTTCAAGTCTTCCCGGTGAAAATTCTATACCCTGCTTATACATACGCAGTTCTTCATTAAGATCCTCAAGTGAAAATGTGATATCCTGAGCCGCTGAAGCAAGTGAAGCGGTCTTTTGATCTATATCGCTGATACTTTCCAGTTCTTTGGATGCTGTCTGAAGAAGCCCGAGAGCTCCCGATGACTGAATGGATTCATAAGCACGTTCCACAGCGCTGTATATTTTTTCGAAATTATTTAACAGCTTTGCCTCTTCTGCCAGATCAGATTCCTCATTCTCTTTTAATCCGGCTGCATCAATTTCCTTGACCGTAAAATCATTAAGTTCAAGACGTCTTAGTTTTTCACGCTCATCCATATCAAGAGCGCTGCTCTTCTTTTCGATATCTGAAAGTTTGTTAACAAAAACTTCGATCTCTTTAATATCATTATTTAACATTGCAAAAGTATCAAGAAAATAAATATGCCGTGAAATTTTCAGAAGGGACTGGTGTTCATGCTGACCATGAATATCAACCAGTAGAGAACCCAAGTCTTTTAAAGACGTGATATTAGTCAAAGAACCGTTTATGAAGGCCTTTGATTTTCCATCTGCGTTTATAGTTCTCTTGATGAGTACTTCATCTGCTGTTGATTCGATTCCAATTTGTTTTACGAATTCCCTGGCCCCGGGATTTGAAAAGACATTAAAAAGCCCTTCAATGACAGCTACATCAGACCCTGTCCTGACCATGTTTGATGAAGCCTTCTCTCCGAGTATAACGCCGAGAGCTCCTATAATAATCGATTTACCGGCGCCCGTTTCACCTGAAAGCACGTTAAAACGGTCCTTAAAATCGATTACCAAGTCTTCAATAAGCGCAAAATTACGGATATTCAGTGACTCTAACATAATGACCTAAATGTAATACAAGTTTCTTATATGGTGAATAAATTCAAATTGGTTTGTTTACTTATCAACCCAACCCAGTTTATCCCTTAACACCTGAAAGAAGGTTCTTTTACTGGATAAAAGCAGTTTTGTCAAATATGGAGCTTTTTTAATAATG
>JAGLSM010000328.1 GCA_023135745.1 Spirochaetota bacterium
ACGAAAAGAAGAAAAAAAACACGAACGCAAGGGATTATAATTTTCCCGAAATCAGAAATAAACTCATTAAGAGCTATGTAAATAAAAACGCTAAAGATGTATCAAAGGGTACGGTAGGAATTCCTATGGGACTTGGTTTTTATGAGACTCTTCCGTTCTGGTCGGCTTTTTTCAATGAGCTTGGTTATGAAGTTGTACTTTCCGGTTCAACGAGCCGGTCCATAATAAACAGGGGAATCGCAAAAGTAACCGCGGAGACTTGTTTCCCTGTGAAGGTTTTTCACGGGCATGTTGATGAATTATTAAAGAAAAAGGTTGATCATGTGTTTATTCCGGCAGTAATCAATATGCCGCTTGAGGGATCGAATTCGGAACATAATTTTAATTGCACACTTGTCCAGTCTTCGCCCTATATGATAAAATCAGCTTTTCGTGATATGGATTTACCGCTTCTTGCTCCGAATATTCATTTTCAGTACGGTTTAAAATCTGTAGCAAAGGAACTTGATGATTTAAGGAAAAAACTCAAACTCAAAAAGCCGTTAATATCCGAAGCGCTTAAAAAGGCCTCCTTTGTTCAGGAAGATTTTGAAAAGAAGATAAAAAGTGAAGGTAGAGAATTCATAGAGAAACATAAGGATAGTGGAATTGTAGTAATAGTCAGCCGTCCTTACAATGGTACGGTTCCTGGTCTCAACCTTGGTATCCCGAAAAAATTAGCTGACATGGGGATGCCCTCAATTTCTCTTGATGCTCTTCCTGCCGGTAAAGAATCGTTAAAAGGTGTTGATGGTATGTACTGGCGTTACGGTAAGCGTATTCTTGATACTCTGTTATCAATAAAGGGAGATAAAAGGTTTCTTCCTGTATTTATAACTAATTTCAATTGTGGTCCTGACTCTTTCATACTTCACCAGGCCGCGGAAATAATGCAGGATGAACCTGTTCTTTTTCTGGAAGTTGATGAGCACAGCGCTGACGCGGGTGCGCTTACAAGGATTGAAGCGTTCCTCGATAGTGTAAAAAACAGAATACCTAAAAAAACAGACAATATATCAGAGGCAAAGAGTTTAACAACACTCAAGGGAAAACGTGTCTATGTTCCCAATATGTCTGATATTTCAATATCAATAGCTGCAGCCTTCAGAAAAGAGGGTATAGAAGCGCAGGTTCTCCCCGAGCCTGATGAGAGAAATATAGCAATCGGCAGGTCTCTGACTTCAGGTAAGGAATGTTATCCGTTTGCCATAACAACCGGAGACTTGTTTCTTATAGCCGAAAGGGACGATTTTGAACCAGGCCGGGCAGCCTTTTTTATGCCTACTACAAACGGGCCATGCCGGTTTGGACAGTATGCCAAGCTTCAGGAAAACCTTTTGAAAAAACGCGGAATCGAAGGTATTGAAATATTTTCACCCAGTTCAGGAGATGGTTACGATGCACTGAGAGGACTTTCTTCTTCATTCTATTTCAATATCTGGAAGGGTATGGTTTGTACTGATGTCTTCTATAAGGCTCTTTTGGCAACAAGACCTTACGAAACAGTAAAGGGTTCCACAGATAAGGTTCACAAGGATTGTTTAAAGAAACTTGAGAAAATCCTCGAATCAGGAGATTCAAGTCTATTAAACTTTATGAAGGAATGCAGAAAACTATTTGATGAAGTTGAGGTTAAAAAGAAACAAAAAGTGTTAATAGGGATGGTAGGGGAAATATATGTGCGTACCAATCACTTTGCCAATCGTGATATAATACGCCGTCTCGAAGAGTTGGGGGCGGAAGTTGTTCTCGCGCCCTTTGGTGAGTGGTCGTTTTATGCGAACTATCTGTCAAAAAATAATAATATTCAACAGGGAAAGTATTTAGGCGCTGTTACCGATTATATTAAGAACAACATACAGGAATATATTGAACACAGGTATCACTCGGCTTTTAAGGATTTTGGACTCTTTCATGAACCGAATATAAAGGATATTATTGGAAAGGCATCTGAATTCCTTGACGAAAGTATTAGAGGGGAAGCCCTTTTAAGTCTTGGCAAATCAATTGATTTCATACAGAGGGGCTTTTCCGGAATAGTCAATGTTATGCCTTTTTCATGTATGCCGGGTCTTATTGTTTCTGCAATGGTTCCTGCGATAAGACAGAAGTATGAAAATGTGCCCTGGCTTAACGTCTCTTTTGAAGACAGTGAATCAAATATCGATATGATGCAGCTGGAGGCTTTTCTGGAACAGGCAAGAACATACAGTACAAAGAAAACAGAGGATAAAAAGAGAACCTATGCTTCAACCGGAAAATAAGACAGAGATTCTTGCCATCGGGATGTCAGTCCTCAATGATGCCGCGCTTATTGTAAATATAAGCAGGAATTATAAGGAAATGCTTGAAGGTATAACACGTCATTTCAAAGCTCTCATGCCGATTGATTACGCCTGGCTTCTGGTCAATGATGGACATAAATTAAGAAACGCGGCCAGGAAAGATGGCAATGGCAGGATAACTGACTCTACTATGGCTGTCTTTGATATAGATATTGTCAATGAGGTAATTGAAAAAGAAGTCAATGAAAAGATTGATGACCTTGATTTAATAAAAAATAACGGCTTTCCCGGTAAAATGAAGAGCGCAATAATTTGTCCGCTTGACAGGGGTTCAGAAGCAATGGGCTGCCTTATAATAGGATCAAAGAAAAAAAAGTCCTACCGCAAGGAAGACGCGACTTTTATTTTT
>JAGLSM010000329.1 GCA_023135745.1 Spirochaetota bacterium
GCGACAATGCCATGTCAAAGGCGCGCTTTGAATTCCGCTGGGAGGATCAGTTTAATCTGGCCCTTGATCCTGTTACTGCTCGGACTTATCATGAGCAATCCCGTAACGGTGTTATAGATGAAACAACAGACTACTGTTCGATGTGCGGACCGAATTTTTGTTCTATGAAGATAAATCACCAGATTAAGAAATAATGAATAAAGAATTTCTCTGGATAATTGACAATAAATCTGAATCACAGGATCAATCTTATAAAATCAGTCTTATAAAATCAATGAATGCTGATAATACTATTATTATCATTCCAGAATCAGAGATTCTCCTACTCGATGGGACAAAGCTGCCCTTCCCCGGTTTTTCAAAATTAAAAAAGGATTTTTCGCCGGCACATATTCATATAAATGGCTTGGCATGGGGGACGGAGGTCTTTGATGCCGTTGAAAAAATAAAAGCTTCTCACATAGGGACGGATGTTTTTATAAGTTGTGACAGTCGAATTGATAAAAAGGACGGAGATCTAAGTAATGACAGTCGAGTTGATAAAAAGGACGGAGATCTAAGTAGTGACAGTCGAATTGATAAAAAAGACGGAGATCTAAGTTGTGACAGTCGAATTGATAAAAAAGATAGTAATCTACTTAACTCGGATAATTTTACAAAAATTTTACAGATTATTGATTTATTGATAATTAATAAGGATTTCCTTGAAGTTTTCTCCGGCAAAAAAATCACAGACATGATTGAAGTTGAAAATGCTGTAAATGTACTGATTGGGGTCGGAGGTACTGCCGGCTTTGCTGAATTAGCTGTAATTGTAAAGGATTGCCGCATTGAAAACGGTATTAAAAGCTCCTTCTATAAAGATAATAATCGTAAAAATTGGCTGAATGTTCATGTTGGGGATTCTGAAAAAGAAAATTCTGTTTTTTCTACAGCTGTGAGTGTATTAAAATATCAAGGGTATGATACACTTGACGCGGTGGTAATAGCTACGGCCTTTGAACAGCAGTATCTTGCAAACGGCAGCTTGGATTCCTGGCCTGAACAACAGGCTTATCTGCCATACTTAATCCCCGATTCTTCACTTAATCAGCAGGTTTACAGTTTCCCTGACTGCGGCCCCGGCAAACTGGGCTTTTACCCTGTGGTTGACAGTTTTGAATGGGTTGAACGACTGCTTAAACTTGATGTAAAAACAATACAGCTTCGCATTAAGGATAAAACCGGTATAGAGCTTGAAAATGAGATACGCAAAACTGTAGCTGCTTCAGAAAAATATAAGTGCCGACTTTTTATCAATGACTATTGGGAACTTGCCATTAAGCATAGAGCCTATGGAGTTCATCTTGGGCAGGAAGACCTGGCAGAGGCTGATCTGGACAAAATAGAAAAATCGGGGCTCCGGCTGGGGCTAAGCACTCACTGTTACCGTGAAGTTGCAAGGGCGCTTGCCATTAATCCATCCTATATTGCTATTGGGCCTGTTTTTGAAACTAAGCTTAAAAAAATGGATTTTTTACCTCAAGGAGTTGACGCTCTTAAACGATGGGTCAGGTCGCTGAACTATCCTCTTGTTGCGATTGGCGGTATAACTCTGGAAAGAGGTCCGGAAATAATTTCTGCCGGAGCTGATGCTGTTGCTGTTGTTCGTGATGTAACGCTGAATTCGGATCCCGATAAACGGGTTGAAGAATGGCTCTCTTTGATTGACAACTATTCATAGTTTAATTATTTAAGGCATCCAGAATAGCTTTTGCAAATTTTTGTGCCGCACCCGGGCCGTTTGCTGTTATGAATCTGCCGTCCACTTCACAGTCTGCCGCTGTATATTTACCAACTAGAGGTTGTAGTTCTTTTGTGTCCCCAGGGAATACTGTAGCATTTTTTCCTTTTAAGACTCCTGACTTAGCAAGAGTTACACAGGCGCTGCATATTCCGGCAACTACCTTGTTTTGTTGTGCTGCATCGACCAGAAGGTTATGAGCATCCGGATCATTCCAGTAAATAGGAGACCCCGGACCTCCGATAAAGACGATTGCGTTATAGTCTGATGGATCTGATTTATTGTAGAGAATATCAACCTGTGTTTCCATCCCGAGCTTGCCTAGCGCTGTTCCAATTTCCAGGGATGCGGTAGTTATTTTACAGCCCTCATTTTCAAGAATTATTTTTGGCTCTTTGTATTCTTCATCCCGGAATCCGCGGTATGCAATAACAAACAGTATATTTTTTTCAGACATGGGTACCTCCCTATTCTAAGTAATGAATATTAGAATTATATTGCATAAAGGGGTATGATTCAAAGGATTTTTAACTTTCGTTTCTGAAACTTTAAATATTTTAATGATGTGAAGTATTAATATTTGACCATTATTCTGATTGGGCTTATTTTTAATAAAATTAAGCCAATCCAGGAGAATTTAATGTCAGAAAACATATCAACACTTCAAGAAAACAGATACAGCTATATTCCTAAACTTCCTAAGGGAATATCAGGAAAAATGGAAAGTATCAAAATAAACTTTGGGAAGTCCACTGAAGCATTTGCCGACAGGGCAGAATTAAAACAGATGTTTTCAAATACATATGGACAACCTACTGCAACTTTTTCCAATGAGAGCAGTAACGCTAAAACAGATCCTTTGACTGTCGGAGTAATCCTTTCAGGAGGACAGGCTCCCGGTGGACATAATGTTATTGCCGGTCTTTTTGACGGATTAAAAAAAGT
>JAGLSM010000033.1 GCA_023135745.1 Spirochaetota bacterium
TCGTCTCCCCACTGGGCTCCAACTAGTATGTTACAGGGCATGTTATTCTTCCTTATTTAATTTTTCTATTAATTTTCCAATGATACGACAGCCGCGTCTATGATGCATTCACAGGACGTAATCTTTTCAAGAATGGATTCAGGAATAGCTCCGTCAATTGAGAGTATAGTTAATACTGTGCTCCCCTTTTCTTTGCGTCCAAGCTTCATGCTTGCAATATTGATTTTTTCATTACCAAGGATTGTTCCGATAATTCCTACAGCTCCGGGGACGTCCGTATTATGGACAACGAGAAAGGTACCTTCAGGTACAAGATCAAAATGGAAACCGTTAAGATAAACGAACCTGATATCATCTTCGCCGTAGATAGTGCCCCATAGTTCATAGGAATCTTTATCCATAACTATTTTGACGCTTATCAGATCTGTAAAATCTCTTTCAATTGTTTCTTTTTTTTCTATAACATTAATTCCACGGGCTTTTGCCAGAATTGGAGCATTTACAAAATTAACCTTTTCAGAAAGAATTGGATCCAGTATCCCTTTTAGTATTGTCTGGGTAAGAAAATAAACAGGTTTACTGGTGATTTCTCCTGAATAGGTTATGATTATTTCTTTTATGCTCTTTTTAGCAAGTTTTGATAAAAATATGCCGAGTTTCTCGCTTAACTTGAGGTAGGATTTCATTTCGTTCATTAGTTTCGCGTCAAGTGATGGAATGTTTACAGGATTCTTAATCACTCCCTTTTCGAAAAAGTCAATTACCTCGTTGGATGTTTCAATGGCTACACTTTCCTGCGCTTCGCCTGTTGAGGCTCCAAGGTGGGGTGTTGTTATTATATTTTCAATGTCCATAAACGGATTTTCTGCGGGAGGTTCCTTTGGATATACGTCAAAAGCTGCACCTGCGAGTCTCCCGGTCTTTACAGCCTCTGCGATGGCTTGTTCATTATATACTCCGCCGCGCGCACAGTTAATGAGCATTGTGGTTTTTTTCATCATTTCAATTTCTTTTTTGCCAATCATGTCCTTTGTTTTATCAGTCAGAGGAACATGTACCGAAATAAAATCAGCTTCTTTATATATTGTTTCAAGATCGAGCATTTTTATTCCAATTGCTTCGGCCTGTTCTGTTGACATAAAAGGATCATTCCCCAACAGCTCCATACCGCAGGAATAACAGCGTTTGGCAAGTTCACTTCCGATTCTTCCGAGTCCGATAATTCCCATTTTTTTCCCGTAAAGCTGAACCCCGCTGAACCTTTTTTTGTCCCATTTTCCGTTTTTCATAGCACTGTAAGCCTGCGGGATATTTCTTGCCAGTGAAAAGATGAGGGCCATCGCGTGCTCTGCTGTTGAAATTGAATTGCCGCTTGGAGCATTCATTACAATAACACCGTTTTCTGTTGCTGCTTTACGGTCAACGTTATCGGTTCCGACACCGGCTCTGGCAACCAGTTTTAAATTCTTTGCGGATTTTATGATATCTTCCGTTACAGTTGAGGCGCTTCGGATTATCAGACCGTCAGCATCCTTTATTTCCTTTTTCAATTCATCAGGAGTCAAGCCCGGTTTGTATATACAGTCGAATCCTTTTTTTTCTTCCAGGATTTTTCTTCCGCTTTCCGAGAAGCTGTCGCTTATTAAAATTTTAAAACTCATGAAATTCTCCTTTTTCTGTATTAATAGAAAAATAAAAGGCCCTTTGCTTATCTATTCATATTAAAAAATAAGGAACTTCTATTTAAAAATATTCGGGAGTACTTGTTTAAGTACATCATCCATATTAGATATAAATAATATACGAATACCACGTACGACTTCATTAGAAAATTCTTCAATATTTTTTCGATTTTCTTCCGGAAGCAGCAGTTTTTTTATTCCGGCCCTTTTTGCCGCGAGAATTTTTTCCTTTAACCCTCCAACAGGAAGAACTTTACCCAATAATGATAATTCTCCGGTCATTGCAAAGCTGATATCGGCCGGTTTTTTAAGTACAGCGGAAATTATTCCTGAGGCTATTGTTATCCCGGCTGATGGTCCGTCCTTTGGTATTGCGCCTTCCGGTATATGTACGTGTATATCTTGTTTTGAAAAATCAAATTTATCGTAGTTTAATTCCTGGAGAAGATTTCTTACAAAAGAAAGGGCTGCTTGAGCCGATTCCTTCATTACATCGCCCATCTTGCCTGTAAAAAAGACCTTGCCGGATCCGTTAATACAGCGTACTTCAACGTCGAGGACTTCCCCGCCTGCTTCTGTCCAGGCAAGCCCCTTAACCAGCCCAATTTGGGGACGGACAGCTTTATTCGTTTGTCTGAATTTTTCATTTCCCAGAAAGCTTCCAAGGTTTTCTTCTGATACTGTATATGGTGCTTTTATGTCATTGAGGAGGGTTTTTTTAGCAATTTTGCGGCAAATTTTCTGAATTTCTCTTTCAAGATTCCTCACTCCGGCTTCTCTTGTATAATTATGGATTATTTTTCTGATAATTGATGTTTGAAACTTAAGAGGTAATTTCTCAAGTCCTGAAGCTTTAATCTGCTTTGGTATTACAAATTTTTGTGCGATTTTAACTTTTTCATCTTCAGTGTATCCGGGAATATTGATTATTTCCATTCGGTCATGAAGAGCTTGAGGGATTCTATGGACAGCATTTGCCGTTGTTATAAAAAAGACATTCGACAGATCGAATTCCACTTCCAGGAAGTGATCCATAAAAGTAGGATTTATTTCAGGATCGAGAACCTCCAAAAGCGCTGAAGCAGGATCTCCCCTGAAATCCTGACCCATTTTGTCAATTTCATCAAGGAGGAATACAGGATTGACTGAGTCTGCCTTTTTAAGACCCTGGATAATTTTTCCGGGCATTGCTCCAACATATGTTCTTCTATGGCCTCTTATTTCAGCTTCATCGCGCATTCCTCCAAGAGACATCCGGACAAATTTTCTTTTTAGAGCCTTTGCTACTGATATCGCCAGGGTTGTCTTTCCTGTCCCGGGAGGTCCTGTCAGACATAGAATTGAGCCCTTATTATTTTTTCCTGCCAGTTTTTGAACCGCAACGAATTCAAGGATTCTTTCCTTAACATCTTCCAGTCCGTAATGGTTTTTGTGCAGGGTCTTTTGTACAGAGTTAAGATTGCCCTCTTCTTCAGTTATTATTTCCCAGGGAAGATCCAGCATCCAGTCTATATAGTTCTTTATTATTCCTGCTTCAGGCGAGAATACAGGAATTGACTGCAGCCTTTTTAATTCTTTGCGGAATTTTGTAAGGGCCTCTTCAGAAAACATTGTTTCCTCGCCTTTTTTCTTTAAAGCATCAAAATCAGATTCTTCATCAGTAGTATCGCTAAGTTCTTTTTTTAATTCTTTAATCTGTTCATTAAGTAAAAAATCTTTCTGTGCGTTCTCAAATTTCTTTTTAATTCTTTCCCCGGCACGTCTTTTACTGTCCTTAATCAAAGAATTATCATTAAGCAGGACAGATATTAATGCCAATTTATCTTCTATGGAATCAAGATTGAGAATTTCATTCTGTTTTTTTATATCTATTTTTACATATTCGCATATTTGATTAATTATTGAGTAAGGATCTTTGTTGTTAAAAATATCTTTACTAACTGTCCCGGATTTTTTTCCAAGTGTCTTTGAGAAGCTTTTTTCAATTTCAGTGATAAGTATTTTTAAATGTTCTGTATTTTTATTAGGCAGGTAATCATTTAATTTTTTAATTTCAGCTGTTCCGTTTTGTTTAATGGAAATCAGGGCTGCTTTGTACAATCCGTTAAATTGAGCAATATAAGTTCCGTCTAACTGTTGATTAAATTCAGTGACTTTTGCGACTGTACCGGTTTTAAAAAGGTCTTTATAGCGCGGATTAATGATTTGCGGATCTTTTTGTGCTGTTATAAACAGGTTTCCGTTTGTTTCAAAAGCTTTTTTAACCGAGATTATAGATTTCTCCCGGCCTATGAACAGCTTTTTAGATGTCTTTGGAAAAAGGATGCTGTCCTTTAACGGGAGTATTGGAACAGCAGAAATTGAGGGTTTATCTGCTGTTTTGTATTGCTTTCCTGCTTTGGTCACGCAGGTTGCTCCTTACTTTTCTTTTTTTTGTCCTCATAAATAAGGATGGGTTCTTCATTCCTGTCGATTACCCCTTTGGTAATAACACACTCCACAACATTTTCCACACTCGGCAGGTCATACATAACTTCAAGCATGATGTCTTCAATAATGGTTCTCAGCCCTCTTGCTCCGGTTTCTTTTTTTATTGCCAATTGAGCTATTGCTTTAATTGCATCGTCAGTTATACGAAGCTTTATGTTCTCGATTTCAAAGGATTTTTTATACTGCTTTGAAAGTGCATTTTTTGGTTCTACCAGTATTTTTATAAGGTCGTCTTCTTCAAGAGGAGCAAGGGCATTGAGTACGGGCATCCTTCCGACGAATTCCGGAATTAGACCGTATTTTATAAGATCCTCCGGCCCTACCTGCCGCAGGAGCTGATAGAGGTTTTCTTCTTTTCTTTTTTTATTGTTTTTTGAATCAGTATTAAAACCGATTACTGATCCGCCCAGACGCTTCTGAATAATTTTATCAAGTCCGATAAAGGCTCCGCCGCAGATGAAAAGTATATCCTTGGTTTGAATTTGGAGCAGCTCCTGATGAGGGTGTTTGCGTCCGCCCTGAGGAGGTACAGAGGCTAGTGTTCCTTCTATGATTTTAAGGAGAGCCTGCTGTACACCTTCGCCTGAAACATCACGTGTGATTGACGGGTTTTCGCTTTTTCTGGAAATTTTGTCTATCTCATCTATGTATATAATTCCCTTTTGAGCATGTTTAATTCCGGCTAAATCATCACTTGATTTGATTCCTCGTTGTTTAAGGAGTTGTTCCGCGTTCTGAATGAGTTTCAGAAGTATGTTTTCTACATCTTCTCCCACATAGCCGGCCTCTGTCAAAGTTGTGGCATCTACTATTGCAAACGGTACATTGAGAATTCTCGCGAGAGTTTTGGCCAGCAGTGTTTTTCCGCTTCCTGTAGGACCTATCATGAGGATATTGCTTTTTTCTATTTCAACATCGTCACGATGTTCTTCAGGACGGGAGTTGAATTCAATTCTTTTATAGTGGTTATAAACTGCCACCGCAAGATTCTTTTTGGCTTCGGTTTGTCCTACAACAAAATCGTCAAGCATAGCTTTGATTTCTTTTGGTTTGTACAGCGGAAAATCGATATCACTGCCTGCGTTTTTAGATCCTTCGTCCTTGATTATATCAATACATAAGGATATACATTCATCACAAATACAGACTCCGGGTCCGGCAATGAGTTTTTTAACTTCCTCATGCTGTTTTCCACAGAAAGAACACTGCATCTTTGTGTTTTTTGATGAGTTTTTATTTTTATCATCCATTACTTTTTATACCTGTTTATTCTTTATTTTTTGGGGAATCATTATCATTGGGTTTTCTGGTTATGACTTCATCAATCAGACCATATTTTCTTGCTTCATCTGAAGACATAAAAAAGTCTCTATCGGTATCCTTTTCAATTATATCAATGGATTTGCCGGTATGGTTTACAAGGATATCGTTTAGAACTTCCTTGATTCTTAAGATTTCCTTTGCCTGTATCTCTATTTCACTTGCCTGTCCTTGTGCTCCGCCCATAGGCTGATGTATCATAATCCTTGAGTTAGGCAGGGAAAATCTCTTTTTGGGAGCTCCGGCAGCAAGAAGGACTGCTCCCATACTGGCCGCCTGGCCGATACAGATAGTTGAAACGTCGCATTTAATAAACTGCATTGTATCATAAATTGCAAGACCGGCTGTCACTGAGCCGCCCGGTGAATTAATATACAATGAAATATCTTTTTCCGGGTCTTCGGCTGCAAGGAAGAGCATTTGTGCTATTGCAAGATTTGCAACTATATCATTTATCACATCGCCTATAAAGATTATTCTGTCTTTTAATAGTCTGGAAAATATATCATAGGCTCTTTCGCCTCTATTTGACTGTTCAATTACCATTGGTACAAGGTTCATAGTTAGCTCCTGTTTATTATTCTAGTGTTGCTGTCTGTTTTTTTCTATATCGGAGAAGTTCAGGGTTTTTCCTGATTTTATTTTTGCTTCTTTTTCAAGAAAATTGAGGGTTTTATTTTTTCTAATATCGTATCTTATACCGGACATCCTCTTTCCCTCTTCCAGGATTTTTCTTGTTTGATCAGGGGGCTGGTTATACTTCTCAGCTATGATCTGTATTTCTCTGTCAATTTCCTCATTTGTTGCCTTTATGTTCTCTTTATCTTCAATTTCTGACAGTATAATCATGGATTTAACCTGGTTTTCCGCGGCATCTGTGAAACTATCCCGGAGTTCTGCTTCAGTTTTTCCTGTTGATTCGAGATATTGCTCCATAGTTGATCTCGCGTAGCCAAGGTTATTGGTGAAAGTCTGAATCATTACGTCAATTTCAGATTCGATCATTGATTTTGGAATGTCCATTTTGGTTTTTTTGATAAGGTGCTGCATTATTTCATTCTGAACATCTATTGATTCTTTTTGATTTGCTTCTTCGATCATGTTGTTTTTTAAGATTTCCTTAAATTCATCAATGACCTTATAGGATGATATTTTCTGAACAAACTCGTCATTCAAATCAGGAAGAATCAATTTTTGAATTTTTTCTATATCTACGACAAATTCAACATTTTTTGAAGACATCTCTTTATCAGGGAAATTTTCAGGCATTTTACTCTTTACTGTTATTGTCTCACCTTCTTTTTTTCCAATAAGAGAGTTTTTAAGGTCAGGATAGGATGAACCGCTTTCCTGGTCGTAGTTGAAATTACGGCCGCTTAGTTTATCGACTTTTTCCTTATCCATAACTACATCGTACTTTATCTGAACAAATGAGTTTTTTTCTACAGCTCCGTTTTTGACATCTTCAAGGGTGGCAAAACGTTTCTGAAGTTTTATAAGTTCATTTTCGAGGTCTTTATCGGTTACCTTATATGTATTTTTTATCGCGGATACTCCGTGGTATTCAGGCAGTTCAACTTCGGGGTAGACATCTACCTTAACACTGAATGAGTAGGGCTTTCCTTCTTCAATCGGTTTTATATCACCATCCAGAGATCCGCTGTTAACAGGCCTGATTTTTTTTTCTTTTGCAGCTTCACGGAATGAGTCATTAATCAGATCGTTAAGAACATCAGCCGATACCGCACTGCCGTATCTCTTTCTTATGATTCCTATTGGTGCTTTTCCCGGACGGAATCCCTTAATTTTTACTTTTTTTATAAGGTCTTTGTATGCGTTTTCAAATGCCTTATTAACATCTTCAGCTTCCACCGATATATTCAGTTTTACACTTGAATCAGATTCTTTAGTTAATTCTGTAGTTATTGCCAAGAATATACTCCACTTTTTCAGTTTTACCTCTTCATTTAAATAAGAGGCTTTCCGGATTTTTCAAGTGTTAAATATAGACAAAAATCCAAATATAAAGATACTATTCTTAAGACATAAATTCAAATTCAGTAGAAGGGGTATAAAAGTATTTATTTTCAAAACGAGAACTTCTAATTAGTATTAAACCAATATTCTACCTTCACGCAATTATTGTGGAGGAATTCATTTTAGGAGATCAAAGATGTTAAAGAAACTGTCATATTTAATTTTTGCTGCAGCTGTTATTTTTTCGGCTTGCGGTACTGATAGTGGAGGTGTTGTTCTTATAAAAGTAGGCCTGAGAAAAATAGCAACGCAAAAAAATATTAAAAACAACTGGGTTACTGTTGTGCAGAGGGGACAGTCGGTTAAGGTGATAAAAGAAACGACCGGCTGGCTAAAAGTTGAGCTTCCTGACGGAGAGACAAGAGGCTGGGTTAAGGCAATTTATATTCATAGGGGAAAAAAGAAAATTATAAAATTCAGCAGCAAGACAAGGGTATACGACCAGCCTGATGTTAATTCAAGACTCAGAAAGACCCTGCTTATCGGAGAGAAGGTCATAGTATTGGCTGAAAAAGGTAAAAAATGGATGAAGGTCAGCTATAAGCATAACAAATACTATGCTAAGGGATGGGTTCTCAGTAAGAAATTTGTAAAATCCATGGACCAGGATGAAATAAAGGATAAAAAGATTTATGAACAGTATATAAGTGGATTCGGAAACTGTAAAATTCATGCTTCTTCGACCTACACTTCAGGAGGCGGCTATTCTTATTCTGTGAAGAATCTCTTTGACGGAGATCCAGGAACCACATGGCAGGAAGCCGTATCCGGTGACGGTGTCGGAGAATGGATAGAAATTATATTTCCCGATACATCTTCCGCGAAAATTGACATAATAAACGGATTTGTAAAACAGGATAAAAAATATGGAGACTTGTACGTTCTTAACAACAGGATAAAATCCATGAGAGTAGAATTCCAACGTGTTGATGGAGTTAAACAGACTGTTGTTTTAAGGTTTGAGGATAATACAAGAGAATTTCAGGATGCCGGAACTTACACTGATGTAAAAAAAATCAGATTCATTATTGACAGTGTTTACAAAAGTGTAAAATGGGAAAAAGCCAAAACCCGATGGAATGATACAGCCATAGGGGAAATAAAAATACGGAATATCCAGTAGAGATAATGGCAAAACCTAAAATGGATGAGCCTACTCTCTTTCAAAAGATAAACAGGCCTCCTCTCGCGGAGAGAATGAGGCCTGACACATTATCTGCTTGTCTGGGACAGGATGAGATTCTCGCAGAAGGCAGCCCTCTTCGTGAAGCAATTGAAAATGACAGGCTTGTGTCTGTCATTTTCTGGGGACCTCCCGGCTGCGGTAAGACAACACTTTCCCGGATAATAAAGGAAAAGACTTCGGCAGATTTTATCCAGCTGAATGCTGTTACATCAGGAATAGCTGATATTAAAAAAGCAGTAGCAGGCGCATCGGAAAAAATCAGATATGAGGGAAAGCGGACTGTTCTTTTTATTGACGAAATACACAGGTTCAACAAGACACAGCAGGATGCAATGCTGCCGTTTGTCGAGAACGGTACAATTATTCTCATAGGGGCAACAACAGAGAATCCGTCATTTGAAATAATCCCGCCGCTTTTATCAAGGTGCAAGGTTTATGTTTTTAAGCCCCTTCAAAAAGAAGCTTTGATGCATATCCTGAAAAATGCTTTGACGGATAATGTAAAGGGTCTTGGCGCGATAGATGTGAGAATTACCGATGAGACTCTGGATTTAATAATTAACCTCTCTTATAATGATGCCCGGATAGCACTTAATACCCTTGAATTTGCTGTTTTGACTAAACCCGTTGACGGGGACGGAGTTAAAACAATTGATAACAAGTGGATACTCGATGTCGTACAGAAAAGCAGTCTTCGATATGATAAAAGCGGTGATGAACATTTCAATCTTATTTCAGCAGTTCATAAAAGCATGAGGGACAGTGATCCTGATGCGGCTGTTTACTGGACTACGAGAATGCTTGAAGGCGGGGAAGATCCCATGTACATAGCCAGAAGAATCGTACGGTTCGCGTCAGAGGATATCGGACTTGCTGATTCCAATGCTCTTGTTGTCGCGGTTGCGGCTAAGGATGCCTGCCACTTTATTGGTATGCCTGAAGCAGCTTTGGCACTTATACAGGCCGCAAGCTATATGGCCATGGCTCCAAAATCAAATGCTGTTTATGCGGCATATAAAATGGCCAGGGAAGATGTCAGAAAATTAGGACATCTGCCTGTCCCTCTGGTTATAAGAAATGCTCCGACCAAACTGATGAAGGATCTGGATTACGGTAAGGGTTATAAGTATGCGCATAATTATGAAGGCGCGAAGGTAGTTCAGCAGCATATGCCGGATGAGCTTAAGGGGCGGAAGTATTTTTTTTAGGATGAGATAGTTTTTGTTTCTCACAAGACACAAAGGATAGGATAGAACGCTGATCTGGCGGATTGAAACGGATTTTCGCGGATTTGGTTTTTAGGGGGATCCTGTTAGACAGAATCCGGGGCAGGTTACTTGCCGGATTATACTTGATTAAGGATAAGGGTGTGGCTATACAACAGCAAATTTTGTTAAAGAAGCTTTTTGGAATTGTTTATTGTGTGTTTTGTCGGGATTTCCTGTATGATCGCAACAATTTTGCAGATAACGGGTTGTAGCTATTTGACGCTGGTCAAGTCCGAAGCGCAACAGGGTAACTATAGTTATGCGAAAGTCTATTAATTGTCTTATTATTTAAGTTATATTATATTAAAAAGATGGGAAATGTAATAAGTTTTTCTGCCGATATATTTACGATTATTGCATCAAGTATAGCAATTGATATCTTCTTATTTAAAAGAAAAACGATAAAATCGATAATAAGCTTACTATTAAATTATTCAATGCAAATGTCTTTAAACGATTTAAAAAGTAAAATTGAAAAAATGAATGATTACTCTATGGAAGATGATGATGGAAAGAAAGAAATTATAAATTTATTACATGATATAGAAGGTCAGATTATAGGTAATAAAGTACTAAATAATTCCTTCAATAAAGTTCTAGTGCCATCACCGCATGAATTTA
>JAGLSM010000330.1 GCA_023135745.1 Spirochaetota bacterium
TTCGAATGTTCATTCGGAACATTTATCCGTCTGGAATACGACAAAGTCTACGACGGAATGATTGGAGCATCTATAACAGTCAAAGACCTCTTCCTGGGAGAAATCCTGTTTGCCGGAACAAAGGGATTCTTTTTTTCCGCGGCGGTTCTTTTGATCATCAGCCTGTTTGGATTTGTATCATATCCGACTGCCATTTTCGCGCCGATAGCAGGATTTTTAACCGGCCTGATGTTTGCTTCTTTTTCACTTTTTATCACTTCTTTTGTAAAAACGATAAATCATTTTAATTTTTATTTTACAGACTTTCTCACACCAATGTTTTTCTTTTCAGGGCTTGTGTTTCCGCTGTCAAATATACCCGAAGCAATAAGATGGATCGCGGAACTTCTACCACTTGCTCATTCAGTCCGGGTAATACGGGTTCTTTGTCTGAACACCGGAAAATACGCTCTGACTTCCGCCATCCTGTTGGATATAATCTATATGCTTGGTTTTATTATTCTTTTCACATATCTTGCGGTTAAAAGAATTGAAAGAAAAATCATTGATTAGATAATAGATAATAGATAATAGATAATAGTCTAAAAATAAATAACTAAATTACTGACTAAATGAAATCACAATGTTTTCCTTTTTAATTTCCAGCCTGCGGAGTTTTACACCTGCCTGCTTAAACATGATCTTTGACGCCCGTACCGGATCGGTATCAGCATATTTGTCAGACAAATAAACGACTTCTCTTATCCCGGATTGAATTATAACCTTAGCACATTCGTTGCAGGGAAACAGAGCAACATAAATGGAACACCCGTCAAGACTCCCCTTAATACTATTGAGTACCGCATTTAATTCCGCATGACAAACGTAAGGATACTTTGTATCGAGAAAGCCGCCTTCCCTGGACCAGGGAAGTTTATCGTCCGAACAGCCTTTCGGGAATCCGTTGTAACCAACTCCGATTATCTTTTTTTGATCATTAACTATACATGCTCCAACCTGAGTGCTTGGATCCTTGCTTCGCTGTGCTGATAACAGAGCCACTCCCATAAAGTACTCGTCCCAGCTCAGGTAATCGGTTCGTTTTCTGTTTAAATCTTTATTCATTTTTTATGCCTTTTAAATTTTCAGTTTTTTATTGAACTTAATACTTTCTCTATCTTGTTATGGAGGGTTTCAATACTGCCGTCATTCTGAAATACATAATCAGACATTGATATACACTTTGAGAGATTCTGTTTGTTTGGATCCTCAGAAGACATTTCACGAAGTTCACTTTCCTCAAAAACTTCAAAGGTCACGTTATCAGTTGAACTCATTCTTTTTTGAATCCTATTATACCTCTGTTTAATATCACAGTCTATAGCAAATAAATAAAAGTCCGGCTTTTCTTTTAAGGCTGCAACCTCACCTACTGCTCTAATGCTTTCTATTATGCTGTCACCTCCGGCAGCCTCAGCCTGTTTGTATAATTGCTCTATAATATAGCTTGGTGTATTTTCCGCCCGAAGTGTATTCGCAAGATCTGTCATAGTATCCCGGTTAACCAAATGATTCATTTTTTCCAATTCAGCCGTTAAAAAACCACGGACTGAATAGTGTTTGAAACCCCTGTTATTTACAAGATAATCTACAATAGTTCCCTTGCCTGCTCCCAGAGTTCCGGTAATACCAATAATCATTTTATACCCGTTCTACTGACCGCAAGAGCTTAAGCCCATTTTAAGGTCAGATTTAATTTTCATACTATTAATTTTTTAAATACAATTCTTGTAAAAGTTGAATAGGAATAATTTCTATGTCAAGTTTTTATTTCTTCTATTAAAAGGCTGTAATATTTAGATTTATCAGCATGTCTTTTTTCAATGAAATACAAAGGGGTCTTCGTAAAAAAAATATCAGCTTTACGGGAACTCACATCCCAAAGCCGCTATCATCCCTTCATGAAAATGAAAAGAACCATATCAGCAGCGCCATACATAAAAGGCAGATTGAATTTGCTACCGGAAGATGGTGCGCCCGTGAAGCCTTAAAAAAAATCAATATCGAAGATATAGCACTTAGCCCGGGTTCAGCCGGCAACCCAATATGGCCTTCAGGGATTTGCGGAAGCATCACCCATTCGAACGGAGCCTACTGCGCGGCAGTCTCAAAAAAAGATCATAATACAGCCATCGGTATAGATGTGGAAAACCATCAAAGAATAATAAGCCCAAAAGCCTTGGGATACATATTAAACCATGACGAATATAAATGGCTTGAAAAAACAGCGCAAAGAAAAAAAATTGAAATGCTCATCTTTTCCGGCAAAGAAGCTTTTTTTAAAATGGTTTATCCCATAGTAAAAAAGCAGTTTTACTTCGACAAAGTCTCCGTTCTGCCTGTTAAAAACACAGGAGAGTTTTCGATAGTCCTTAATTCCGATCTCGGTAAATCCTTCCGAAAAGGCAGCATATTTAACGGGTATTACTTCTTAAACAGCAGCTGGATCCTTACGGTTATGTGGTTGTAGGGAATGCCGTATCGCTTGGTGTAAGGAACGCCATATTGCCGGTGTAAGGAACAACGTATCGCCTGTCGTAGGGAACAACGATCGTTGTTCCCTACATCATTTCGTATGGGGAAAATAATCTTGATAAAAGACCGCAAACCAAACAGATTAAAGGATTATGATTACAATAAATCGGGATATTATTGTTACTACTCAGGACGGAAACC
>JAGLSM010000331.1 GCA_023135745.1 Spirochaetota bacterium
TGTAGACCACCAAAGAAGCGAAGAGTTTAGGATTAGCGGAGGAAATAAATGTCAAGAAATATAGGCCCATCCTGCAGACAGTGCCGGAGAGAAGGGGTAAAGCTGTTTTTAAAGGGTAACCGTTGTTTATCACAGAAATGTCCTATGTCAGAGAATGGGAAAAAGAAATTTCCTCCGGGACCAATAAGTAAGAGACGCAAAAAAACAACAGATTATTCTCAACAGTTAAGAGAGAAACAAAAAGTAAAAAGAATTTATAATCTTTTAGAAAAGCAGTTTAGAAAATACTATAAAGAGGCTGACAGGCAAATAGGGATTACTGGTGATAATCTTGTAAAAATACTTGAGAGCCGTCTTGATAATATAATTTATAGAATGAATTTTACAGCCTCAAGGAATCAGGCGAGACTTCTGATATCTCATGGTCATGTATCTGTTAATGGTAGAAGGGTTACAATAGCTTCTTATCTTGTGAAACCTGGAGATACGGTTGAAATAAAGGATAAGAGCAAAAGACTTAACATGGTTTTGGAAAGTCTTAAAAATCAAAAAAGTGGAACAATGACTTGGCTTGACGTTAATATTGATAAAGTACAGGGAAAGGTCATCGGTCTTCCTGAACCTCAGGATGTTGATGTGCCAATGGACATGAGACATATTGTTGAGCTATATTCTAAGTAATATAAAAATTTTAAAAAACAAATCCTTATCCGGAGGAAGTAATGAGTAATAAAAACCTTTTAAAAGGTTTTAAGAAACCAAGTGTAAGTTTTGAAGCAGGAAAGCAGGAAGCAAACAGAGGAATATTTTATGCGGGTCCTTTTGAAAAAGGATTCGGAGTAACAATTGCGAATTCTTTGCGAAGAGCCTTGTTATCATCAATACAGGGATATGCGATTTCTGCCATTAAGATAGACTTTATTAAAGATGGTAAACAACATATTCTTTCAAGTGAGTTTGAAACAATTGCCGGTATAAAAGAAGATACTATTGATATAGTGGCTAATTTGAAGGGTGTAAATATTCTGCTTACCAATGAGGATGAAGAAACAAGAGTAATAACTATAGAAAAAAAGGGATCGGGAGTTTTTAAGGCAGGAGAGCTCGAAGTTGATAACGGAGTTAAAATCTTAAATCCTGATCATTATATTGCTACACTCGAAGACAAGGCTGATTTTACCATAGAAATGCAGATCGATTTTTCCAGAGGTTATGTTTCAACTGATAAGATTGATCCGGATACAATTGAAACTATAGGAACAATTCCAATTGACGCGATGTTCTCGCCAATTGAAAAAGTTTCTTACAAGATTGAGAACGCAAGAGTTGGACAGCGTGGTGACTACGATAAGGTTGAGCTGGATATTACAACTGATGCAACTATAACTCCTGAAGACGCCATTGCTCAGGCAGCAAAAATATTAAAAGAACATTTTTCATGTTTTATTAATTTTCAGGAAGAGCCTGAATTTGAACAGAGTGAATATGACGAAGAAAAAGAAAAAATGGTCAAGATTCTTGATACATCAGTTGAAGAACTTGAGCTTTCAGTAAGGTCTTCAAACTGTTTAAAAATGGCTAATATTAATTCTATCGGAGATTTAGTACAGAGATCTGAAGAAGAGATGGTTAAGACTAAGAATTTTGGTAAAAAATCTCTCGCCGAAATACAGAATAAATTAAAACAGTACAGTTTAGCACTTGGCATGAAAGAAGTTTACAGAAAATACAAGGCAAATACTAATTAAGGTTAAATTAAAGAGGATTTGAGATGAGACACAGGAAAGCTGTTCCAAAACTCGGAAGAACATCGGCTCATAGAAAAGCAATGCTGAAAAATATGGCGGTATCGCTTATAAATAAAGAGAAGATAAAAACTACAAAAAAGAAAGCTAAGGTATTAAGCTCCTATATTGAAAAACTTATAACTAGAGCAAAAAAGAATACTCTACACAACATAAGAGTGGCAGCAAGGAAAGTACAGGACAGGAAAGCTCTGATTAAACTCTTTGATAATATTGCACCGCGTTATCAGAATAGGCCGGGTGGATATACTAGAATATATACTCTGGGGTTAAGGGCCGGTGATGCTGCAGAGATGGCAATAATCGAACTTGTTGAAGAAGAATTAACGCTCAAGGTTAAATCAAAAAAGAAAAAAGAAACATCTGTTGAAAAAGAGAAAAAGATAACTGATAATGTAAAGAAAGATGCAAAAGAAGAATCTGCGGATAAAGATGCAAAAGAAGAATCTGTAGAGAAAGATACAAAAGAAAAATCTGCGGATAAAGATTCTGATATTGAAGTTAAGGATGATACTAATAAAAAAGAGGAATCAAAAGATCAGAAAGATGAAGTTTCTGATAAAAAAGAAGAGCCTAAAAAGAAAGATAAAAAATAAGGCAACCTCTATTAATTGAATTTGAAGGGGCCATAAGGTTTTTTTCAAAATAAATAATCAGTCTAATAAAAACACATATGAAAAGGGTCCAGAAAATGGAGCCCTTTTTTATTTTGCCGCAATTTTTAATATAAGTATTTTATTTTCTCAAATAATCATTACAGTTTTACTAAAGTCTAATAAACTCCTGATATTATTTCAGGTATTATTGATTTTATCTTTAATTTACCCAAGACCTTCGGATTTAGAAAAAATATTTAAAAAAATGTGTAAGCTTCTGCCTTTGTTTTTTCTTATTTCATTAAGCATTGTA
>JAGLSM010000332.1 GCA_023135745.1 Spirochaetota bacterium
AAAATCAAGATAGTTTCTGTTGCCGGATTCTTTCATTTTTTATACTTTCTCTTTTTATTTTTGTTGATCTTAATTTGTCATACTATAGAGTTTCAGGCAAGTTATTTTTTAAGCAGAGCAATTTGCGCTTACAGCACAACATACCCTGTAATTCTTTGCTTTGACAAACCCTGATTTGCATAGTAACCTTGTTCTTTATAAGCGGTAAACAAATCAAAAGGTATAAATAGATGAATATTATAATCGCTGGCGGCGGCGATATAGGCAAGTCAATAACCGATAAACTTGTATCTGAAGGTCATAATTTAACGCTGATAGAGAAGCAAGCCAATATTACAAAAAAACTGCAAAATGATGTTGATGCCATTGTTATACCGGGAAATGCTGAGGACGTTCAGATCCTTAAGAGTGCTAAAATCAGAACTGCCAAGCTTTTGATTGCTGTTACCCGTGATGATAATGTCAATTTAGTTATAAGTCTGATGGCTAAAAAACTAAATCCTGAAATTACAATAATCACCAAGATTACAAATTCACATGCTTATTTTGAGGAAGGACTTGCTTCAAAAGATGATTTCGGGATTGACCATATGATAGATCCGCTTTATTTAACAATAGACAAGATTGTGAAGGTGATTGCGAACCCTAACGCAAATGAAATGGTAGATTATGCCGGTGAAAAAATTCAGATGGTCGGAGTGCGGGTAGATTCGCAGTTTATATATCTGGGACAAAGCCTGGCCGAAATAGGTAAAAAAAGTGAAGTATTTAAAAACCTGCGGATAGTAGCAATATATCGGAATGACAAAATAATTATACCAACCGGTGGAGACAGGATTTTTGAAGATGATAAAATTTATTTTTTTGGATTAGAAGAGCATGTCGATAAATGTGTAAAAAATTATTTCAGTTTTATTCAATCTTTAAAAAATATAATAATTGCCGGCGGAAATGAATTAGGGATTGGTTTGGCAAAAAAGCTGATTGCTGCCGGTAAAAAGGTAACAATAATTGATAATGATACTGAAATATGCCGCGATATAGCCGACAGTATCAAACATATTCATGTGATGCACGGTTCAAGTAATGATGATACAGTGTTAGGTGAGCTTAACCTCCGTGAATCCTGTTTTATTGCGGTCACTAAAGAGGATGAATTTAACATTATCGCTTCGGTAAAAGCAAAACGAGCTGGTTCCATTAAAGCAATCACAATTATTCGAAACAGTACATTAGTGCCTATTGTTGCTTCAATGTCGGCTATTGATTCGGTATTTTCACCAAACAGGTTAGCGGTCGGAGACATTCTCGCTTACTGCCGTAAGGGTCACATAATATCGGTTACACCCTTTTCACAAATCAATGCGGAATCGATAAAAATTTCAATTGCTGAAAAATCTCCATTTTTGGAAAAACCATTCCAAAAAATTCGTTTTCCTGAGGGTATGATTGTTGGTGTTATTATCCGTGATGAGCAGACTATTATCCCTTCCGGAGATACATGTTTTGCAGCAGATGATGTGGTGATAATTTTTCTTCTGCATTCCGCCATCAAAAAAGTACAAAAGTTTTTTAATAAAAAAAGGCTTTTTGGTCGCTAAACTTATGAAATGGAAAATAGTATTTAAAATACAGGGTTATCTTTTAATAATTCTCGCGGCAGCAATGTCGATTTCCGCCATATATTCCATGGCTAACGGACTTAATGATTTTAAAGCCATATTATACGGATCAATAATTACTTGCAGCATAGGATTGCTGCTTGTCTTTTTGCTGCGTACTGACCAGGAAGTGCGTGCCAGAGAAGGCTTTGTGGTTGTCACTTTGGGTTGGATTTTTGCGGCCTTGTTTGGAGCTCTGCCTTTTTATCTGCATGGTTCATTTGGAAGCTACATTAATTGTGTCTTTGAGACTATGTCGGGGTTTACCACAACCGGGGCGACTATTCTTACTAATATTGAAATAATTCCTAAAGGGCTTTTGTTGTGGCGCAGCATGACTCATTGGTTAGGCGGGATGGGTATCATTCTTTTGACGATTGCCATTCTGCCCATTTTAGGAATCTCGTATGGGAAACTTTTTAATGCTGAAGTACCAGGTCCTACAAAAGACCGTCTTAGTCCTAAAATAAAAAGTACTGCTAAAATTCTCTGGCTTATTTATCTTGGAATGACATTTTTGGAAACGGTACTTCTAATGTTCGGCGGTATGGATCTCTATAATGCTTTGTGTCATACTTTTGGCACATTAGCCACGGGTGGTTTTTCAACACAAAATGCTTCTGTTGGTATGTATAATTCAGTGTTTATTGAAACTGTCATTATATTTTTTATGTATTTAGCCGGGATAAATTTCGCTTTACATTTTCATTTAATAAAGGGCAATTTGAAAAAATTCTTTGCCAATCGTGAATGGCAGGTTTTTACTGTGGTATTACTGACGGCTGTCGGATTCATTGCTCTTAATTTATACTTATCACCAAATCAGGTTTTGGCAAAATACAAAGATTTTCCTGAGGCTTTACGGGCTTCTTTTTTCCAGGTTTTTTCTATAACGACTACCACAGGTTTTACTACGGAGAATTTTAACCTGTGGCCTGCTTTTTCAAAATTTCTGCTGGTTATTTTAATGTTTCTGGGCGGGTGTGCCGGATCAACAGGCGGCGGATTAAAGCAAATCAGGATAATAATAATAATAAAGGC
>JAGLSM010000333.1 GCA_023135745.1 Spirochaetota bacterium
CTTTTTTTCTTAAAATGTGCTAATATTTTACACCTTAGGACGGAGGTGGTTTTCCCCGTGAATAGGTAAAGCAAATACCTTATTACTGGCATAAACACAAAGATGTTCGGAATGATCGGCCATTACAATAGGAATTAAGCTTAGCAGTAACCGTCAGTTCTAGCGCATTGAGGATAAAATTATTTCCTATTGTATACTTCCGGATTTAAAGACGGATCATTATACATTTTAAATTGTTTGTATAGTTTTATTACTTTTTCCCCATTGAGATAACTTTGAATGAGTTTTTCAAGGGCATTATATAAATCTTCTTTTTGTGTACATAGTGTTTGGTATTTTGTTTGCGATTTTTTCTTATGTTCTTCAGTTATATCAATTCTTTGAGTGTCTTCAAGCATATGATAACTTTTTAGAGCCATGATTGAAAGTCGGTCTACTATGCTGCCTGCCGTTTCTGAATTATAGTCATCAGAAATTGCCGGTTTACCATTTGCTTGAATATAGATCAATATTTCTTCATCCAGCTTTTCAATCAGGTCGTTACGTGCCTGATTGAGTTTGTCTATATTTCTCTTAACTTGTGCAATGAATGAAGCTTCAACATCATCACGTCTTGCTTTATCTTCCTCATGCCAAAGCAGGTAGTTTTTATAAATTAATGTTAATGCAGTTTTATTACAATCAGTATCGAAAGACATGTCATCTTCAGGTTCTGAGTGCCAATAACCTAAGGCTTCTTCAAAAATTTTGTTGAGATTTTCAAATCCGAGCTTTTTCATTTTTTACCTTCTTCATTTATAAAATTATTGAATATCTTTTTACAAGTTTTTTTAACTGTTTTGATATCGAGGTTATCAAAACAGTTCTTTGATGCTTTTCTTTTTCTAAGTTCCTCGCACGATATATCATCATATAGCGTAATCGCTTTATCGGATAGGGGATAGTATTTTAAATAATTTGTAGGACCAAATACTGCAACTTGTGGAGTATCAAATGCCGCAGCGATATGTACAGGTCCTGTATTGTTAGTCACAAAAAAATCCAGTCTTCGTATTAGTTCAAATGCCTGGAACAAAGTCAGCTCAGAGGTGTCTATTGAACTACATTTCATTTTTCTTTGAACTGATTCTACAACTGCTTTTTCTCCGGGTGTTCCAAATATGAGGATTGTGAATTTAAAAATTTTATGAAGATAATCAGCTGTTTTTGCAAAACCTTCCTCACACCAACGTTTGTAATCATAGGATGAGCATGGATTGATTCCTGCAAGTTTCTTACCTGTTAGATTATTTTTTTTAATGTACTGTGTGATAAATCTTTTATCTTCTTTTGGAATATAGAACTCCAGTTTTGGCTTACTTAAAATATCTTTTTCAGCGATACAGCCGGCCTCTCTCAAATATTCCAGATTAGATTGAGCTGTATGCATATTAGCGGAGTAGTTGTCTTCATTAAAACTGCAGCGCTTTGTAAAAAATAAGGAGAGGAGTTGACTCTTATTTCCTATTCGATATTTTCCTTTAGCAATTAGAGCCAAGAGGGCACTATCGGTAACATTATGCATATCTATAATATAATCGTACTTGGTTTTCCGAAGAGCCTTGAGGAAAGTTATCAGTTTCTTAAATGCGGATAGTATTTTAAACTTTTTAAAAAGACTGCCAATTTCCCTTTTTGGGAGAGTATGTACCTTGTTAAGCAAAGGGTTTTCACTAACAGCTTTTATAAATCTGGAATATATGAGTATGTCAATCTGTATATTTTTATGTTTTTTATAAAGAGCCCTAATGGAAGGCGTTGTAAAGAGTATATCTCCAAAAGAACTCAGCCTAATAATAAGAACTTTCAATTATAACCTCAAATTTATAACTTCTTTGTCATCAAACTATCTCATTAAATACAGGTGGCGATTTAAGACAAAGATTTTTAGATGTTTGTGTTGTTTACTACATAAATTTAATCCAATAAACAATACGGTCAAGGAATTTGTAATATTACATGTTTAGATTTTAAAATTTCATATTATACAAGATATGCAAGATAATCAGGCGGTGGATTAATAATACTGAAATCTTTTTTTAGAATGAAAAATATACCGCTATATTCAAATTCTTTTGCTTCTGTGACAAGTTCTGCCTTAACTGGATTTTCGTTTATATAGATAAAAGCTGCAATCATTTGTTTTATACTGCCTATAATTTTGCTTTTGAAGCGGTCATACCAAACATGCCCTTTAAGTTTCATCATTTTGTTGTAGTATCTTGCAAAAACACTTAGTATCCACTGCATAATTCTTGAGAGACTCTCTTTTTCTGCCGGATGCATGATAAAATGGATATGATTGTCCATGATTGTGAAGTTGATAATGTTAAAAACGTATTTTTTCTTGGCTCTTTTTACCACTTGCAGAAATAATTCCTTGATTTTGGACTCTTGAAGAATGTATTCTCCCCGGTTGATCTTTGCTGTTACATGGTATTGGGCATTCTTTTTCAGCTCTCTTGGTTTTCTCATAGCTTTCTCCTTGTGACTTGCTACATGATAGATTAATCAGATGCGAAAAAGTTCCCATTATTTCAATTTATTTTTACTTTTGTGTTGCGTCTCTTTTTTTTTCCTTAAAATTATAATTATTACCTCCGTCCTAAGGTGTAAATTTTGTTAAAAA
>JAGLSM010000334.1 GCA_023135745.1 Spirochaetota bacterium
AAGGACCCGTGGGGTGCTTTAATAATCTTTATTATGACAAGTTTTTTTCTTACTATGGTTACAATCCAGATGTGGAATCTTATTTTCAGAAATGTTCTTGGTATTATGGCATCAGTTGACTGGATGCTTATTCTCGATAACGAACATTTTATACATACTCTCAAACTCAGATTTGACGAGGCAAAGCGTTATCCCGGTCCATTTTCTTTGATGCTTATCAGTATAAAGGATTTTGATAATCTTGTAAAAAAGTTCAGCAAAAACAAAATAACGGAAGTCCAGGAAAAGTTAATAGACTTTGTGAACCGTTCTATGAGGACCATCGATATTGTTGCCAGGCTTGAAAAAGGTCAATATGTAGGTGTAATACTCCATTGTTCGGGAGTAGAAGCAAAAATTCCCGCTGAACGTGTTGAAGAACTTGTAAAGAATTTTGCGATAAAGGATAAGGGTAAAGAAGTCACTCCTTCTTTTAACTTTGGTATTGCACGGTTTGATCAGGCTATGCAAAATGAAAAAGAGCTTTATGAAATAGCATTACAGGCCGTTAATTCTGCCACCGATGAAAATAGTATTGTAGTGATTTAATTTAAGGTATTTGCGCTGTGCGCAAATACCTTAAGGTCATATTTTTGTGTGAATTTGTTTGCGATTAAGTTGCATAACCTTATTTTTTGAAAATACAAACTCGCATATAATTAATCAAGCCTAAAAGACAATTTGTTGGGGGTAAATTTATTGGCCAATCGGCACTTTATTTGCTCAAACAGTGTATTTATCAAAAAATAAGGTTATGCAACATCCTTTTAAAGACAACTCCAATCCTCCATTTATTTCAAAAAACAGGGTTATGCAACTGTGCTTATTCATATGAAATTTGTTTCTTAGGTTATGCAACATGCTTTTGATAAATTAATATAATCTTTCACTTCTTTCAAAAAAATAGGATTCTGCAACTGATGTCGTTTCAGATGATACTTTTATAAAAATATGTTAAATGCCAGTCCAATGACAATTGCAGGTTCGATGTTGAAGTTGTATTGAATATTAAAAGACAAGGCGGATGCTTTAATAAGGCTTGATTTTCTTTTTTTATTCTTCCACGCGAGATATGCTGTATAGGTTTTGAAATCTTTTGATGTTTTTTTAATTAATTTTTCTTTTTTATAAAGGAAACGCCAAACAGATAATCCAAGTCCGGGAAAAATTTTTTTATTTCCATAAACCAGTCCTGTATTGACTAAAAGTGCAATTTTTGAGATTGGAAGTATGAGCCCTGTCTGTAAAAACAGGTGCTTTTTATCATTTGGGGACTTGTCAATATGGTTAAAAACAGAAATCCCTAATTCAAGGTAGGGGTGGATTATTTTTTTATCAGGAATGAGTATTTTCATTACCGAGAACTGAAAGCCTAATCTTATTGCCCCTTTTTCTATTCCTGCTACAGGATTTGGCAAAATCACAAGAGTGTCAGAAGCCGTATTAAGGTACTTGTCTTCTTTTGAAGTTGGAGTATTTGATGCTGAAAATAGTTTTGATGAAAAAAGAATAATTAAAATTAAAAGTAATTTATACATATTAACTCCGTTGTTATCTTTTTTCTATTCAGTTCAAGCTAAAATAGATGATACATCATAAAAAATTTTATTCCAAATTCTTTTTAATTTATTGTATATTTCTTGAACTAAAAACAAGGGGTTCTGGAATGGGTAAGAGAGTTGCTGTTGTCGGCGCGACAGGCGCGGTTGGAACTGAAATGATAAAAACACTGGAAAAAAGAAATTTTCCGGTTGATGAACTTTTTTTATTTGCATCGGCCAGATCAAAAGGTAAGAAGTTAAAATTTAATGGAAAAGATATCATTGTTGAGGAATTGAATCAGGATTGTTTTAAGGGTAAAAATATAGATATAGCTCTTTTTTCAGCTGGAGCATCCAGGAGTAAGGAATTTGCTTCCGCAGCTGTTGATTCGGGCGCGGTTGTTGTAGATAATTCAAGTGCCTTTAGAATGGATGATGATATACCTCTGGTGGTTCCTGAAGTAAATCCTGAAGATATCAAAAAGAATAAGGGTATTATAGCCAATCCCAATTGTTCCACAATTCAGATGGTTGTAGCATTAAAACCGCTTCATGATGCCGGTGTTGTGGAACAGGTGAAGGTTGCCACATATCAGGCTGTTTCCGGAGCTGGGCAGGCGGCAATGGACGAGTGTGTTCAACAGGCAAGGGACTTCCTGGATGGAAAACCTGTAGAGGTTTCAAATTTTGCCCATCAGATTGCCTTTAACTTAATTCCACACATTGATGTATTTATGGAAAACGGATACACTAAAGAAGAAATGAAAATGGTCAATGAGACACAGAAAATCATGAATGCACCTGATATGAAGATTTCAGCTACTACAGTTAGAGTACCTGTACTTAGAGCACATTCAGAAGTTATTCATGTTAAAACCAAAGAGAAAATAAGTGCTTCTAAAGCAAAGGAACTCTTTGAGTCATTTGAGGGTATTGTCGTTCAGGATGATCCTGAGAATAATGTATATCCAATGCCTTTTATGGCGAGCGGATCATATCCGGTTTACGTTGGACGTATAAGAGATGATATTGCTGAAGATAACGGACTTGTCTTTTTCTGTGTTGCGGATCAGTTATTAAAAGGCGC
>JAGLSM010000335.1 GCA_023135745.1 Spirochaetota bacterium
TATATAGAAATAGACGCTCATGTTATTGATGAGGGAAGCGATATTGTCAAACTTGATCTTGAAATGCAGGAAAACCTTGTCCGAAAGGATTTTACCGAATCCGAAATCATAAAAAGCATAGAATTAAAAAAGAAACTTCTTCGAAAGCCATGGTATACAAGGTTCCTTATTTTTCTTAAAAATGCTTTCACAAATATTATTTCTCTTTTCAGGAAAAAATAAAAACTATGAAAAATTCCTGTGCTCTAATTTTTTCAACAGAGGTAGACACACAAAAATTTCTTTCTTTTGGATATGACCGTCCGCGTTTCATGTTTATGTTCGGCGGAAGATTTACCTATCTGGATTTTTACCTGTCGATGATGTATCATGCCGGCTGCGAGAAAAATATTTTGACCGCGTCTTCCCATATTGATATAATTCATGATTATATGGAAGCCTCCTGGGGGGATAGTGGATGGGATATACTGCCTTTTAAAAATGAAATGAACAAAGACTTTACGGAAAAGGCTCTTTTTGCAGCCTTTAAACAATCTCTTAATAATTATGTGGTATTGATAAAAGCTGATCATCCATGTTATTTCAATACGAGAAATCTTTTTGAGACTTTTAAAAAGTCTAAAGCTAAAGTGTTTATACCTGTGATTGATAACAAACCTGCACCGGTTGTAGTTGTTGAAAAAGCATATTTTATGAAAAAGCTTTCCGAAAAGTTAAACAGTAAAACTTCAAGGGATGAAATTTTACAAAATATTTTCACCGACCTTCAGGAAGATAAAAAATCTGTCAGGAAAGATTATGATGGTTTTTTACGGAATATAAATACGCTTGATAATTATATTAAGGCAAATTTTGAGGTTTTAAAAAATCAGGATAAATGGAGTCTTCTTTTTAAAGATATGCCTCTACAGTCCGGTGTTTCCGAAAGAGCGCAGGCAGTTATTGACATCAATGGAGAAATGATATTCTCTATGATAAGTGATAAGTGCAATGTCAAGGGAAGAGTAAAGGGTTCAATGCTCTTTCCGGGAGTTCAGATCGGCAAAGGCTCTGAAATAATTGATTCCATAATTCTGCCGGGTGTAGTTATAGGGGAACGTGTAAGGATTGAAAAAGCTCTGATAGACATTTCATCAGGTCTGCCTCAGAATGCCAAGGCGAATATATCAGATATTGTTCAGATAGGAAGAAGCAAGTCGGTAAAAAATAACGACAAATATCCGGATCTATTATGCAATGGCTATACCTTTGTTTCCACGAATGTATTTATTCCCAAGGGGGTATCAATCGGTGCGAACTGTTATATATCGCCGAATGTTGGAAGAAATTCATTCGGGAGAAAAAAGAACATCTCTGACGGACAGATAATCGCAGGTTTAAAATAGATTTTAGGGGTATTGTTTTGATTCAACATTCTAAACCAAATATTAAAAAAAATGATCTTGTTGGTGTTCTGGAATGCATGGTTTCAGATAATATCGGTGATGGAGATACTGTTAAAAAATTTGAGTCTGAATTTTCCGGATTGTTTGGTCTAAGGTCAAATCATGCAGTTACTGTTTCTTCCGGTACCGATGCGCTTCAGTTGGGTTTATTGGCAATGGGAATAGGGCAGGGCGATGAAGTTATAATTCCAAGCTATCTATGTACATCACCTTATCACGCAATAAAAAATGCAGGAGCTGTTCCGGTACTATGTGATATTGGTCACGACTACAATATTTCTTTTGAATCTGCAAAGCAAAAAATTACTGATAAAACGAAAGCTATAATTGTCGCGCATCTTTTTGGTCTTCCTGCTGATATCGATCCTTTTATGGGATTAGGTGTTCCGATAATTGAGGATTGCGCTCAGGCTATTAGTGCGAAGTATAATGGAGAACCTGTAGGCAGTTTTGGTAAATTCTCGTTTTTTTCTTTTTATGCTACCAAGATGATAACTACCGGTTATGGCGGAATGTTATTGACTAAGGACACAAAATTTGCTGCTTCAGTTAGATCAATGCGGCATTATGATAAAAAGGAAGACCTTTCGACTTCTTTTAACTGCGGTATGTCTGATATTCAGGCTGCGATCGGAATAAACCAACTCAAACGTCTTGACCATTTTGTAAATCTCAGGGGACATATTGCTGAAATGTACAATCGGAAATTTTTACAGACTCACCATGAAATACCTCAAAAATATGATGGAAGAGATAACGTTTACTTCAGGTATCCGATAAGGCTCCAAAGAAGTTTAAAAGACGCACTCAAATTCTTGTATAAGAATAATATTGAGGCTGCAATGCCTGTTTTTAAACCCCTGCACCGCTATCTTGATTTACCTGCTTCTGATTTTCCGGGGACGGAAGAAGCATATTTAAAGACAATGTCTATTCCGATTTATCCTGCTCTTCTAAACAAAGAGGTTGAGTATATAATTAAGGTAGTTTCAAGGATTATATAGATTAATGGATTTCTCCCGATTTAAAAAATCGGGAGAAATCCATTAGGGTAAAATATCGTGGGACGTTGCACAATCCTATTTTTTTGAAAATGCAAACTCGTATATAATTAATTATATAAATAAAATGGCTTGTAGAAGTGAGTAGTATTGGATATTGAGTCTTTAGTCACTCAGGCAGTGCATTTTTCAAAAA
>JAGLSM010000336.1 GCA_023135745.1 Spirochaetota bacterium
ATTAATACAGAGTCTATAACATCTGATGAAAAATATCCAAAATGAGCTGAAATAGCACCAAGCATAACAATATTTGCTGACATGGAGGATCCCGCGTTATCTGCTAAATCTGAAGCCGGAACGCCAAAAGATTCAATTCCAGCACAATCAGGATTTTCAATAATTGATGAGTTGTATAAAATCACACCGTCATCATTAACCATAGGAGCAAATTTCTTCAACGAAGGTCCATTCATAGCAATCAGAATATCAATTTCTTCAACAGCAGGAGACCCGATAGTTTCTTCATCAATTACTACTGAACAATTAGCAGTACCGCCCCTCATCTCCGGTCCATAAGACGGCAGCCATGTAACATTATAACCATGTTTCATTCCTATCTTGGAAATAAGAGTTCCAAGCAGAAGTACTCCCTGACCTCCAAATCCGGCTGTTTTAATTCCCTTTGATGTAAATTTATGATCTAATCCTCTTGGATCCTTATCTGTTTCTGAAATACCCAGAACTTCCTTCAATTTTTCCGGAGTATTATTGTGATGTTCCGTAAAGAAACCTTCTCTTTCATTGATATCATCCTTAAAAATACCAAGCGGGAAATATGGAAGCATATTTTTTATCATCCACTCAGTCTGATCCATAGGATCAACCTTCCACCCCATCGGGCATGGACTTAAAATTTCAACAAAAGAAAAACCCTTCCCGTCCACCTGACTCTTGATAGCTTTTTTTACTGCTGTTTTTGTTTTGATTCTGTTCGGCATATCATGCAGAGAAACTCTTGTTACATATACCGGGCTTTCCAGAGTAGCTATGAGTTCAGCCATTTTCAAAGGATAACCCTCGCCTCTAACCGCTCGTCCGTAGGGCGATGTTACAGTTTTCTGTCCTACATGGGATGTCGGGGCCATTTGTCCGCCGGTCATTCCATAGATCGCATTATTCACAAAGAATATTGTCATCTTTTCACCACGATTGGCAGCATGAAGAATTTCAGCTGTACCTATGGCAGCAAGGTCACCGTCACCCTGGTATGAAATAACATAATTATCAGGATTTGATCTGGTAACCCCTGTACCAACAGCAGGTGCCCGGCCATGTGCAGCCTGGACATTACCGCAGTCAAAGTAGTAATATCCGAATACACTGCATCCTACAGGTGAAATAAAAATTGTTTTATCCCTGATTTCAAGATCATCCATTACTTCTGCTATCAGTTTGTGCACAACACCATGTCCGCATCCGGGGCAGTAATGAGTACTTCTCTTGTCCTCTCCGGGTTTTCTCTCATATGTTTTATATAGTGATTCAGGTTTTTGTATTATTGTTTTCATATTATTTTTCCCAATATTTCTTTATTGAGTCTATAAGTTCATTTGTATCGGGCAGTTTACCACCATAGCTTGCATAGAAACCTATATCTCTTCCGTCATATATAGTAAGTTTTACATCATCAATCAGCATACCCATGCTCATTTCCACTACAAAGAGCTTTTTTACCTTGTCAGCAAGACTCTTCAATCCAATCTTTGGAAAGGGCCAAAGAGTAACCGGTCTGAATAATCCGGCCTTTATTCCCTGTTTACGAAGCTTATCCACAACAGTACGGGATTCGCGGCTTGATACACCATAGGCAATTAATACAATTTCAGCGTCATCAAGCATGTATCCTTCGAATTCCTGCTCAGCTGATTCTATTTCTTCATACTTCTTTAAGAGAGCTAAATTACGCCCCTCCAGTTCCTCAAAATCAAGGAAAATGGAAGTATGGCAGTTCTTTCTATATTCTTTACTTCCAGCAACCGCCCATGGTTTATCGGGAAATTTTGTCACAGGTTCAGGAAGCTCAAGAGGTTCCATCATCTGCCCGATTACCCCGTCGGCAAGTATAATCACAGGTATCCTGTACTTGTCAGCCAGGTCAAAGGCCTTAATTGTGAAATCGCACATCTCCTGTACTGAATTCGGCGCAAGAACAATCAGACGATAGTTCCCATGCCCGCCGCCTTTAACTATTTGATTATAGTCACTCTGTTCAGGACCAATATTCCCCAGTCCGGGTCCGGCCCTCATTATGTCCACAATTACACATGGAAGGTCTGTAGCCGCAAGATATGAAATACCTTCCATCTTAAGACTCATTCCGGGACTTGATGAAGCTGTCATAGTACGTTCACCGGCAGCCGATGCCCCGTAAACCATATTTATTGCGGCAACTTCACTCTCAGCCTGGAGAAATACGCATCCCAACTGAGGAAAGAGTTTTGCCGCTGTATGAGAAATTTCACTGGCCGGAGTAATAGGATAGCCGTAATAGGATCTACAGCCCGCAAGAAGTGCCCCCATAACAACCGCCTCATTCCCTTTAGCTAGTCTTTTCATTTCTTTTCTTCTTTCTTTTTTATATCTCTATGAATAATTATAGTATCCGGTTCAGGACATGTATAGTAACACTTACCGCAGCCTATGCAGTTATCATTTGATGACTGTACATAGTTATAACCCTTGGAATTAAATTTCCCTGTAAAATCAAGCTGTTTGGTAGGACAAACCTGTATACACAGACCGCAGCCCTTGCAAATTTCAGGATCTATATCAGTACGTGAAGCCACACATTACTCCTTTTTTTATGGTGAAA
>JAGLSM010000337.1 GCA_023135745.1 Spirochaetota bacterium
TAAAAAAAGTAAAAAAGACAAAAAAAACGAAGTGACAATAACCGGCCGGGAAATAAAGGAAAAAAAAGTAAACCTCCTGATGAAGGAATTAAAACGTAAACCTTATAAGCCGTCAAAGGGTCGGCGGTTTGAGATTATTTTTTTTATATCTTTCCCCGCGCTGCTTTTTCTAACCTATACCCTGATGGACTTTTTTGTATCCAATACGAGTAGTTACAAAAATAATCCAAAAAGAGAGATGCAGTCTACGCATTATTTTTATATTGTATCTACAAGTCTTATTACTTCAATCTACATTGCTTATAATGATTCCTTAAAAGCTTTTCCTTCAGATAAAAATAATCTTGCCAAAGAAAGAAAATTTTCAATGCCTCTTGTGTTTCTCAGGTTTTAGAATCCCGCATATTTTTAAGCATTAATGTATATTTTATAGGGGATAGGTCTCCCAGTACTTTATGAGGCACATGAGAAAAAAGCTTTTGCCGGAAGACCCGGTCAAAACGTGAGAGATCTGACAAATTCCCGGATTTAATTTTATTTAAAATGGGATTGAATAATTTATCTTCTTCTCCATTTTGGCAGTTATAAATCCAGTTTTCTATTTGATCAATATTGAATTCTTTTTCCAGACCAAATTCTTTGAGGAAGGCTATGGCGTCTCTCTCTGCTTTCATAACATCTTCATTTTTTTTGCATTTTTCCCAAATCATACTGGACATCCTATTATTATTAGTTTTTTACAGCATAATACTATTTAATATATTTTAAAAGTAATTCAATTTTTTTATTCCTGTAAAGGATGTCTTTTAGTCCCCTCTCATTTTGGATAGAACACTGATTTTACGGATGCGACGGATTTTCACGGATTTTTTTTAAAAAAAAACTAATAGAGCAAGGCTTTTCAACTAATATGATTTCTTGGTTTTCAATTACCCCTATATGTGTAATTAGGGATGAAGATCCCTAAAAAAGATCCGTGTCAATCTGTTTAAATCCGTGTCATCAGTGTTCTATTGCTATCTTCAATCATTCCACCTCTGCATTTTATTCCGCAAAAAGCGCACTTTTAAAAACTATTGCCCTAATTATTTTGTTTTTTTCCTCGATAATTAGAAAGCAGATAAAGTTTAATTTCAGGATGTAAAATGTTATATAAAAATTTATTCAAAGTATTTATCGTTATATCATTTTTTCTCAGTTTAATAAATGCGGAATCACTCTATAGTGCTGTGTGGGCTACAGGAGCCGGGGACGGTTTTAACGGCTCGGAAATAAAGAATATCTCAATCGTTCAGGATTTTGACGGGACAAAAGCAGTAAGGCTGAAAGACAATGAATATATAAAAGACAGTGCTACAGATCTTCTTATGAATTTTAATGAAGACAAAGGCGGGAGGATATCCTCAGTCTACAAAAATTATTCACTTTTTAAGCAATCTTATATTATTAACCGGTATTCGCCTATTCTCGGAAAGAGCAGTATTAAATTTCTGAGACCCCGGGATATGATAAGTCTTATTCCGGGAGTTAATTCGCTGCTTGGTGAGTCTGTTGATATTGGCAGTTTTACAATTGAATTTTGGCTTAAACCTTTTTCTGTCTTTGACAATGAAATAATTTTCGAAAAATACGGACCTTTTACAATTGACTCCGGGGAGACTCTTTTTGGAGGTATACGCTGTCTTTTTAAAAACCATCGGGTTGAATGGCAGTTTAAAAATTTTTTTAGGGATGCATTGGGTACATACTATAACTTCAGTCTTAAAGGGTTTACGGCAACTCATCTGAAGACCTGGGCGCATGTAGCTATCAGTTATGATCATTTTTCAGGTAAGCTCACAAAATGGGTAAATGGTGTTGAAGACGATGTTATATGGGCTACTGTCACAGGTAAATATGGAGGAAGCCCATTAATTCCGGCTTTTCATAAAAACCTGGTGACATATCCAAAAATTGCCCATTCGTATCTCGGAAATATGGATGAATTAAGAATAAGCAGAACGGCAAGAAAAAAATACAACCTTACAAAGTATGTAAATAAATCCGGTTTTATTCTATCGAAGGTAAAGGATTTGGGTTCAAATCATTCAAGAGTAAAAGGTATTTACGCGAATGGAAGATTTCCGGCCGGCACAACTGTTTTTTTGGAGTACAGGATATCTGATAATTATTTCAGACAGAATTCGGATTTTCTTCCGTGGAAGCGTATAACAAACAAGGCTGATAATATTGATGGACGGGCGTTTGGAAGATATGTTCAGTGGCGGGCTGTCCTTCATGGTGTCGGAAGTGGCCGTTATTCACCGCATATAAGCAGTGTAAATGTTGATTATATAACAGCCAGGAATATACTAAGACCGGTCGGATTATCTGCGGCTTCCGGAGACGGTAAGATTTTTCTAAAATGGTCCGGAAATACTGATAAAATCAAGGGTTATAAGATATATTTTGGATATGAAAAGGGTGAGTACCTTGCGCCAAAGAGTCCTATATATGTCCCTCTTGATAGATTGAAAAAATTACATCCGGAATATGTTATCTACGGCCTTGAAAATGACAGGCTTTACTATATAAGAATTTCTGCTTACGATAGACTTGGTAATGGGCATGAGTCAGCT
>JAGLSM010000338.1 GCA_023135745.1 Spirochaetota bacterium
AGATGACAGCACTCACGGCAGCCTGATCTATATTAGTATCAATTCCGACTCCATAAACCGTTTTTCCGTTATCGAATTTAAGAGGGACATAGGCAACTGCTTGAGCATTCGCACCTTTTCCTATTGCCTCCTCATCGTAATCTTCGATAGAAAAATTCGGCGCTCCCAGCTTCATAATCCCGGCTACAAACGCTGAAAGAGGTCCGTTGCCCTCTGCCGTTACATTTTTTTCTATACCGTCAATATTGATTTTTATTTCACCGTGAATATGAGTTGGATCATTATCGTCGGGTCTCGGCCAAAAGGCAATCAGTTGATACGGTCCATCCGGATTAACAAACTCATCCATAAATACCTGGTGTACTTCCTTGCCTGTTATTTCCCTGCCGGCCTTATCGGTGTATTTCTGCACGGCGCTGCCTATTTCAGGATGAATTGCCTTGGGTAGTTTTATTCCGTGGTCCTGTTCCAATACCCAAACAGCACCTCCCTTACCTGACTGGGAATTGATTCTTATGAGTCTTTCATACTTTCTGCCGAGATCAGAAGGGTCTATATGAAGGTATGGCACCTTCCACGACATGCCGAATTTTTCAACAGCATCTTCCTGATTGCTGATTCCCTTTCTGATCGCGTCCTGGTGGGATCCTGCAAAGGCAGTAAACACATATTCTCCTGCATACGGCTGTCTGTAATATACAGGCATACCGGTAAGTTTCTCAACTGTCTTTGCGATATCAGGAAGCTTTGAAAAATCAAGGCCTGTCTTAATTCCCCGTGAAAAAAGATTATTTGCTACAGTGACAAGATCTACATTGCCTGTTCTTTCTCCGTGACCAAAGAGGGTTCCTTCAACCCTGTCAGCCCCCGCCATCAATGTAAGTTCTGTAGCGGCAACTGCCATTCCCTGATCATTATGAGAGTGCACAGATACAAGGACCTTGTCTCTCTGTGAGAAATTTTTACAAAACCATTCGATCATATCCGCGTATTGATTCGGTGAACGTCTCTCCACAGTCGCGGGCAGATTAAGTATAAGGGGCTTTTCCTTTGTGGCCTTACCCCATGTTTTGTAGACAAGTTCGCATATCTCAAGGGCAAAATCCGGATCGGTATCAGTAAACTCTTCCGGCGAGAACTCAAGACGTATGTCGCTTTCCGGCATTGAGTCAGACAAATCGCGTACCTGGGCAATGGCCTCTTCTGCTGTCTTTAATGTTTCTTCCCTTGTGAGTTTAAAAACGTTTTCCATATGAAGGTCAGAGGTAGCAATGTATACATGAACAATAGCTTTTTTCGCGCCTTTAAAAGCTTCAAAAGTCCTGTCGATAAGGTGCTTGCGGCTCTGAACAAGTCCCATAATAAAGACATCTTCAGGAATATGATTTTTTTCTATAAGCATCCGTGTGAAATCAAAGTCATCCTGGCTTGCTGACGGAAAGGCAACTTCGATGTTTTTAAAACCTATATCACAGAGCATCTTGAAATACTCAAGTTTTTGCTGCGGATTCATAGGATTAGGCAGAGCCTGGTTTCCGTCACGTAGATCCACAGAACACCACTGTGGACTGCTTGTAATTGTTTTTGACGGCCAAGTACGGTCTAATAGATTGATACCGGCCGGACTAGCGTATTTTGGTGTTTTTTTTGTACTCATAATTGGTACCCTCCTATGATATTTTTTTTCGGCTTAATTTATACCGAATTTTGTCAAAAAAAAAGCCTGCCCCTAAGGGCAGGCATATAGGTACTTTATATTATCCTTAACGGATAGTTAAAGCCTGCCCCTGGTTAAGGGTGTTGCTCAAAAGTAAAGATAGGCTCAGGTTTAATAAAGTCATTATAAAAATCCTTTTTTCTTACCTTTAATATACATCTAAATCGGTATTTTGTCAAATCTATGTAGGTTTTTTTTGGTAATTTAGTTATCCTTTGCCATCCTTAGTGGCTTGCGAGAAATTTTTTCGAGAAAATAGTCATTTTTAATTGAAAAAACTTTTAATTATCAACTTTTTTAAAAGGAATTCCTAAAGAAAATCCTCCTATAAATTTACCATGATTTAAATTATAGTTCTTATTTTTATTTACTACATAATTATCTAATAAAAGACGAAAGCTAAAATCAAAATTAAAATATAATAATCCACCTAATCCTAGCCCAAGTTCAATATAGGGATTAAAATTATTTGAATTAAAATAAAATCCTACACTAGAGAATAAAGACATTGTTGGATAAACATCTCCTGCCGCAGAGAATTTAAAAGGAATTCTAATATTATTTAAAATTGCATTTTTAGAAAAAACTATACCATATTCTAAACCTATACCATAGACTCTTGTAGATTCATAATCATCTACAACAGAATGTTCTTCTTGGATAAACATAACACCAATAGACGGTAAATAGATTAAAGATTTATTACCAGTAAAAGAAAAATTAAAAAATAAATACAATTTATTTTCATATTTTATTTCACTATGTATTGGTGAATAAATAAAGAATAACATAAAAAATAATGCAAAATATTTTTTCATAATAATGGAATTCCTTTATTAAAATTCATACAACTTGTTTCAGAATCACATATCTTACCACTACTGTCCCAAAGAAATGGATA
>JAGLSM010000339.1 GCA_023135745.1 Spirochaetota bacterium
CCTTTACTTCGTAATAGGTTTTGATGGTTACTCCACCCCCTTTACTATTCATACAACAAATACAATTCAGGATAGTCTATTCGCCGCAAAAGATATAGGCATCATTAGTCTGGTAGATGATGATCAAGACGTTATTGTATCTATTGATGAAGTAAATGTAAACACCCGTTGGATTAAAGTGAGCTATCAAATTCCAATTTATTCTTACCAGGAAAACTATCCGCCGATATTTAGTAATAGCGTTCAAACAAATGGAACAATAACAGGTTCATTCCAGGGAACCTTTGAATATGGCAAACTCATACTTGATTTATAATTAAGGAATAATTTTATGCGAAAATTTTTCACATTACCAATATTAATAGTTGCTATAATAATCGTATTTTCCTGTGGATACAACGAAATTGAATTCACTCCTGAAAAAGACAATGCTGCCATGGCCAAAATTGAACGAACCTGGGTAAGTGGAGGGTTCAGTATCAGTTTAACTGAAGATATTCTTACTGCAGATACAAAAAATACAGAAGCAGAGAGTCCCTGCCAAATTATACACGTTGTGCGAGGCGGAGGGAGAACCACTGCCCATACCGAAAAGGACTCATGGGGGATCTGCGGTGGATGCCAACTATATATCTATGCTTTTATTCTGGCAACCGTTCAGGGAGGTCCATTTTTAGAACCTATGCAGCTGAAAGGCAGTATCAAGTTTGGTGATATAAGTACGAGCGATCCCTACAACCTACCATATCCTATTTTGTTAAACGGTAGTACGAACAGTACCAATTGTGAAATCACAGGTAATATTTTAGAGACTGGCAAACTTGAAATAACAGTTAAATTTTTAAGTAATTACATTGCCTGGTTAACCAATGAATATATAATGTAAAAGGCAAAACCATAAATACATATGCATCTTTCTTTAACCTTATAATCGAATAATTATTCTTGATACATATCCAGGATCAAAATAGCAGGATACCTCTGTTACAATTATTTTCCCCAATACCATCAATCAATATTAGTTTTATAACATGAAACCTGAACTGCTTATCCCTGTTGGAAATCCCGAGGCGCTCTACGCCGCGGTCGAAGGAGGCGCCGACGCTGTTTATTTTGGACTCAATAAATTCAGCGCCAGAGCCCGCGCCAAAAATTTCTCACTGGAAAATATCCCTGCCATACTTTCATTGACAAAAAAGAACAACATTAAGACCTATGTAACCATTAATACCCTGATAAAAAACCAGGAATTAAAAACCCTGATAGACATCTTTCACAGTTTAAATTACTTCGGAGTAGACGCCGTAATCATTCAGGACTGGGGCGCGTATCAGATATTAAGCAAACACTTCCCAAAGCTGGAAATCCATTCAAGTACACAAATGGGCATACATAATTCAATAGGAGCTGATTTCGCGAAAAAAAAGGGCTTCAAACGGGTAATTCTGGCAAGGGACCTGACCATGCCCGAGCTCAGAAAAATAGCAAAAAATACAGATATTGAACTTGAGGTATTCGTGCATGGATCCTTATGTTATTCATTCTCCGGATACTGTCTGTTCAGCAGCTATCTGGGAGGAATGAGCGCCAATAGAGGTGAATGCCGTCAACCCTGCCGCAGAAAATATTCCGGCAACAGTAAGGAAGAATTCCTTTTCAGCCTTAAAGACTTGGAGCTGATTGATCTTATCCCCGAATTCATTGAGCTTGGTATCAGCTCTCTCAAGATAGAAGGAAGAATGAAAGCCGCCGATTATGTCCTCAATACAGCAAAGGCATACCGCCTTGCCATCGACAGCCCTGACAGAATTGAAGAGGCAAAGGAAATTTTAAAAAATGATACAGGCCGTGAAAAGACTTCATATTTTTTTGGAAAAAGCATAAAAAATGCAGTATCCCAAAACTCTTACGCGGGAATACTTGCCGGAACAGTCATTTCTTCACAAAAAGATAATTTTACATTTAAAACACATCTTGATATATCAGAAGGCAACCGCTTAAGGATTATGCCTGTTTCAGGAGACAACACTTCCATGATTAAAGTCCGTCAGATATTAAAAATGGAAAAAGCTGAATCTTCTTCTATCGTAACCATTCCTTTTAAAGACATAACAGTAAACAAAGAGGATAAGGTTTTTCTCGTAGGCCACGGTAATATCAAGTTCAAATCAAAGCTGCCCGATACCAGACCGGGACATATAATAGGTCTTTCAAAAAAGAAAAAAAATATTATACTTGATGCTGTTTATGAAAAAACCCATATACAACAAAAAGAGATATATACTAAAATCGATCAACTCAGCTGGCTGCCCAAAATCCATCTTCCTTTAACAGATTATCTTGTAATTAGTCTTACAAAAAATGAATGGAAATTATTCCTTGAAAAAGAAACGTTTATAGACAGGTTTCATAAAAAAATAATGGTAAGTCTTCCGGTTTTTATAAATGAAGAAAACATCAAATACTACGCAGAGCTGATAGAAAAATTATACAAACTCGGTATTAAAAATTTTATGATTGGACATCTATCTCAATTACTTCTCTTTAAAAACAGGAATAATATAAACATCTACGGCGATGAAAATATTTACTCACTGAATGACGCGGCTGTAAA
>JAGLSM010000034.1 GCA_023135745.1 Spirochaetota bacterium
TTTGATTAAATACTCCAACTTTATCAAGAATCTTTTTTTTAATCGCGAGATTGCAAAGTATTAACTCACGGTCACTTGTAAAACGCGGTTTTCCAAGCTTACAATACCTTGCTCTCATAAAGAAACTGCCCCAGAATGAACCCAGCACACTCCCGAATACCCTTTGTTTTATAGTATCTGTGTCAGGTGTCAGACTCGGCCCGCCTGCAGCCGCAATATTTTTATTCTCTTTAAAGATTTTTTTAATTATCGCAAGGTTTTTTAAATCCGGCAGAGCATCATTATCAAGAAAATATATCACTTCACCCTTTGCCTTTTTAATTCCCTGATTTCTCTGATATGACGGCTGATTGCCCGATATCGTATAAATCTCAAGAGGTATTTTTTTTTCTTTTTTTAATTGTTTAACAATTGCCTCTGTACTTTCGGTATTTCGATGCGGAATAATCACTGTAAAATAAGGTTTTTTATTTAACATAAATTCTAGGCACCCTCTTTGAAACATTACAGGTCAACTCATAAGGAATCGAATCTATTGTTTTAGAAACTTTCTCAAGACTTAACACGCTTTCTGAATTATTACCGCCCCAGATAGTCGCGACAGCCCCTCTCTTTACCTTAATACCCGTTATATCCACCATAATGGTATCCATACAGACTCTACCGATTATTGGACAAAGATCCTTAGCAATCTGAACATAGCCATTGTTACTGAAACGTGTAGATACACCATCAGCATATCCAATAGGAAGAATAGCAATCATCATATCGGACTTTGCGGTAAATGTTCTGTTATAACCGACACTCCGGCCCTTTAGGACATTCTTTTTTTCCACAATTCTGGCATTGAGCGACATTGACGGATTAAGTTTAAGTTTTTCCGGAGCTGTTGTCCCCGGATAATAACCGTATAGAGAAAGACCGGGCCTTACATAATCATAACCGTATTCAGGATAGTGTATTATTCCTCCGCTGTTGAGAAGGTGCTTTTTGCCAAACCATATATTGTTCAACTCGAGAAAATCACAGAGCCTTTTATATTCGTCAATCTGAGTATTTGTAAATTCATTAACCTGTGATGTTGAACTTGACAGATGTGAATAAATGGCTGTGATATTTATATTTGTTAAACGAAAAATCAGTTCGTGTTTTTTAATTAAATATTCACTGTAAAATCCATACCGGTTCATCCCCGTATCAACCTTGAGATGACAAGAAATAACAGTATCCTTTTTTTTGGCAAATTTATCCAGATCTGTAATATTCTCAAGGCTGTTAATACTTGGCGTCAGTCCTGCTTCATAATAAGCCTCGAGATCTTTTTTGAAAAAAGATCCGAGTATAAGAATTTCTTCATCAATAAATCCGGCAGATCTCAGTTCAATACCTTCATCTACAGTTGCCACAGCAAAATTCCTGATCTGCGACTTTTTCAATAATTTTGCTATTTCTATAACTCCATGACCATAAGCATCAGCTTTTATAACTGCCATGATCCCGGATTTTTTTACCCTTTTTTTAATGGAATCCAGATTTTTTTTTATTGATGAAAGATTAACTTCAGCCCAGCATCTGTTAGGTTTATTCATCCATTACTCCTAAAACTCTGTCAATACTATCGGTTCATCATCTGTTATAAGAACTGTATCTTCAAAATGTGCTGAAGGTGAACCGTCCTGGGTTACAACTGTCCATCCGTCTTCAGCCGTAACAACCTTGCCGTTACCGGATGTAACCATTGGTTCAATAGCCAGAATCATTCCTTTTTTTAAAACTTCTCCGGTTCCCGGTTTCCCAAAATTAGGAATATGAGGCTTTTCATGCAGGTTGATTCCCACACCATGCCCGCTATACTCATTAACAGTTAAAACTCCAAAACTCCGGGCACTATCCTGGATTGCCCATGATATATCGCCCACCCTGTTCCCGGGAACAGTCTTTTTAATTGATAATTCAAGACATTTTCTGGCAGCTGTTATAAGACGCGCCTTTTCTCTTGAAATATTTCCTACAGAAAATGTTCTTGCCGCATCAGCATAATAACCTGAATAATTTACACCGATATCTACTGAAACAATATCTCCATCCTGTATGATGGAAGTCCCCGGAAGACCATGAATAACCTGATCATTTATTGATATACAAACACAAGCCGGATACCCCCTGTAGCCCTTAAAGGCAGGAACACAGCCTTTTGAGAGGATCATGTCATTACAAAAGCTGTCCAGTTCGTTTGTCTTAATGCCGGGTTGGATTCTGTTTTCAACTTCCTTTAAAACATCTGCAAGTATTCTGGCGGCATGCCTGATATAGGCAATATCAGAGGGAGTTTTTACAATGGTCGACAAATGATTATATTTCTATTTTTTTTTTATAGGAACATCGTCCTTACCGTCGCCGGTTTTTGAACGCAGATCAGGAAGAGCCGGACCACTGCTGTAGGAATCAGCAATAATCTTTTTAACATCTTTTTTCTGCCCGCCTGTTATAGTAATCTGACCCTGAGTTACTACGCCGCTCTCAACAAGAAGTGATGGGGTTTTGATATTGCCAAGTATTCTTCCTGTCTCAAGCAGCTTGACTTCTTCAATAGCTTCAATATTTCCGACAAGTGTTCCGCCTACCGTCACACGGTTGGCAACAATATCAGTTTTTACCTTACCTGTCTCACCAATGACCAGATGATCTTCAGTTCTGATTTCACCTTCAAATTTACCATCAACCTGGAGCGATCCGTGCACGTAAAATTTTCCGGCGAATATGGAACCTTCTCCAATAACACTGTTTATTTGCTCATTTTTTCCGGCCATAGTTTACCTCTTCTTTTTTGTATAGTTAAAGTATCGTCAAATACTCCGAATTTCAAGATTTTTTTTGCACTTCGGCAAGCTCAGTGCAAGCACAACTACATGGTTCGACCCATCTGCCCCAACTTCTCATAAAGGGCTTCAACAAAATGATAAGGGACAGTAACCCCTCCGACATCAGGACGGACAAGACCTGCTCCATGCGTGTCACTGCCTCCTGTTATAAGCAGCCCCCTTTGTCTTGCAAGTTTTTTAAGTTGTTTGCGTAATGGTTTATCAACATTCGGATGATACGCTTCGAATCCGTCAATACCAAATCCGACAAAGCGTTCTATCTCTTCGAGGTCCCTGCACTGTTTGGGATGGGCTAAAACAGCAACAGCATTCCATGAGTGAATTCTTTTTATTAAATCCTGAGGGCTGACAATAAGTTTGGGAACATAGGCTGAACAGCCGGCTCCTATGTACTGCTGAAAGGCCTGGGCAATATTATCTATATAACCATGTCTAATTAATGTTTTAGCAAGATGCAGCCGCCCCATTACCCCTCCATCAGAAACAGTTAGAACATCCCGCATTGAGACATTAATATTTTCACTTTTCAGCAGCTCAATCATTTTTTCAATTCGGTTATAACGGCATTTTTTAAAAGCTTCCAGATAGTTTTTTACATCCGGATCCGTTTCATCAAAACCGTAAGCCAGAATATGTATCTCAGACTTATCAAGATACGCGGTTAATTCAGTACCGGTAAGGAGCTCCAGAGACAGTCCTCTTTTTTTAATTTCTTCTTTAGCAGTACTTATTCCGTCAACAGCATCATGATCAGTGATTGCAACACATGTCAAACCCGATAAATCCGCTTTAAAAACTATCTCCTGCGGAGTGTATGTCCCATCAGATATTATGGTATGAGTATGTAAATCGGCTTTAAGCTGCATCATGTTGATCGGCCATTATTGAAGATTTTTTACGCATTGAGTCGCGTTATAGGATGCTCCCGCGTGATCCGGACGAATAAGTATTACTTTTTTATAGTAACTCAGCGCTTCTTTATAATTATTTTTTTTAAACAATAAATTTCCAATATTAAAGAGTATTTCAGATTTTAGATTATCTTGAGGTCTATACATCAATGCTGTTTTAAATGAATCAAAGGCATTTGTAATCCTGTGATCCATAAGGTGTGTAAGTCCGTAAAGGTAATGAGTAAACGGATTATCAGGATTAATTAGGTGCGCTTTTTTTAAAATATTATAAACTTTATTAATTTTTTTTTCAGACAATAGAACCCTTGCAAGACCATGATATATCTTTATGATAGTCTTTGAGTCTTTTGCTAATCTCAGGGCCAGTTTATAGTATTTTAATGATGATTTATTTTTTCCCATCATAAAATAAATTTTTGCGGTTTGGGAATACATGTCCGGATGGGCGGAAGGATTACCGTCAAGCGCGTTTAGTAATAGATTTAAGGCTAACTTGTACTTCCTTTGCTTTTTATAAATATGAGCCGCTGAATACAGGGCCTTTTTATTAGCAGGGTTAAGTGAATAAGACGAAATAAACTTAGATGCAGCCTGCCTGAGGAGACCCTTATACCATAAGGCAATACCCATATTATACAGTATTGAGGAGTTTTTTTTGTCTTTTTTGGCGGCTGCTTTATAGTACTCAATAGCCTTATCATAATTCTGAAAATTTATATAGATATTACCCGAATTAACCATCGCGATAACAGCCCTTTCTGATTCAGGAATATTATCTATAATCAGCTTATAGTACATCAGGGCCTTTTTAAAATGCTTCTTTTTATAATAAAGATCAGCAAGAACAGCAATTACATCCATATCCTTCGCGTTCTTTGCGGCAATCTTGAAATAATAAATTGCCGAATCAAAATTTTGCGCATCATAGTAAAGTTCGCCTATGGTTTTTGCCATATCAGAATCATTGCTGCCGCTGTTTTTAAAAGCAGATTTAAAAGCCCCTATTGCATTTTTAAGCAGACCTTTTTTCAGATAGAGAACCCCAATGTTGTAAGAGAAAACACTATGACCTGGATAATAATCAATGGCAAGTTTGTACCGCATAATTGCCTGACCTATTTTACCCTTCCCTTCTTTTATATCCCCCAGTCTCGCTGAAGTGTACGCGAGAAGGATCCTGCTTGAAGTCAAATCCAAAATAGAATTGAAATATGACTCCGCGGATTTTCTATCCCCTTTTGATAGATAAGACTTTGCCGTCAAATATCTGATATATGGATTATTTTTAATTTTTAGATACTTTTTATAATATAAAATTGCTTTTTTATAATCGTTAAAACCGGAATATATCTCTCCAAGCCGTTTTAAACTCTTAAGAAACTTTGGATTAACATCAAGAGCCTTTTTAAGATATTTTTTTGCAAGATTTGGTTTTTTAAGAATTTGGTAAACCCGGCCTATCCCATGAAGCGCAGGAGGATTGTCTTCTGTGATATTAAGAGAGTTTCTAAAACTTTTTTCTGACTTAGAATACTTCTTTAATTTTAGATATATATTACCTAAATAATTGTAAATCTTTTTTTTCTCTTTATCTGAGAGTTTTTTCTTTAAAGCCCCTCTAAAAAGATCGATTGCCTTGTATGTGTAACCTTTTTTATAAGCCATGACTCCGGGATACAGGGGAGAACCTCTGCGCACCTGAGTCTTTATCGTGATTTCACCATCATCATTCGGCACAGCAAATCTTTGACCCGGAACAACCTTTTCTTGAAGCAAAAAGAACAACAGTAAAGATAGAGCAATCAAGCACAGAGATATAAGGGATAAAAAAAACTGGCGGCTGTAGCGCTTGTCCTTTAATTTCTCTTTAAACTTCTGAATTTTTATGGCTGTTTTTATTTTCAGCTTTGTCAAAAAAACCAGCAATCCCATCAAGTACTCCGTTGATAAATTTGTAGGAATCTTCATTGCCAAAACGTTTGGCAAGATATACAGCCTCATCAATTATTACATTAACAGGCATATCCTTCCGGTATAAAAATGAATATACAGACATACGTAAAATCGACAACTCAACGTTCCCAATCCTGTCCATATCCCAGTTTTTAGTAAATTTTGATATTTTTTTGTCAATTTCTTTTCTATGCTCAATAGTTCCATTAAAAAGAGCTGTGGCAAAATCATTAATATGCTTGCGAACCTTATCATCGGTCCATTCAAAGGTTAATATATGCTCCAGTTCGTCCGGTCTTATTTCAAATTGATAGAGGGCCTGCATTACAACCTCTCTTGCTTTCCTTCTTAATGACATGAGAAATTAGTTTTCCTCTATGACCTTGTAGAGATTAACCATTTCAATAGCAGAAAGCGCCGCATCAAAACCCTTATTGCCGCTTTTTGTTCCGGCTCGTTCAATGGACTGCTCAATAGTATCAGTAGTAAGAATTCCGAAGGTGAGAGCAATTTTTCCCTCTGCCGCGATATTGGTTAAACCTGATGTAACGGATCTTGCCACATATTCAAAATGCGGTGTAGCTCCTCTGATAAGAGCCCCGATACAAATAGCCGCGTCATATTTACCGCTGTCAGAAACCTTTTTTGCCGTCGGAGTAATTTCAAATGATCCGGGTACACGAATAATTGTTACATCATCTTCATTGCAGCCATGACGGATCAAACAGTCTACAGCCCCTTCAATCAAACGTTCAGAAATAAAGCTGTTAAACCTCGCCGCGATAATTGCGAACTTTTTACCCTTGGCGTCAAGATTGCCAAAAACTTCTTTCATGATAAATCCTTATTTATTTATTACAACGTGCGCGTTTTTACGCAGTTTTTTTACCCATACATCGATGGCTTTAGTCATATTCTTCTCATATACAAATCGGTAAATACCGTTCTTAATATCTTTTAGAGGAAGAGGTTTCGACCTGACTATGAATAAAGCATGAAAACCACGGAAATTTGGAATACCGTTTAACTTGACTTGATAATCATAAAATTCGATCACCTTACCAACTTTAAGTTTCGGACTGAAAGCTAGTCTAACAACCAGAGGAAGATCCTTGCTGGCTTTTATAAAACCGTAATCCTTCCATGAATCCGCGTATCTTCTTGCTATATTACTGAAATTCCATCTATTTTTCTTAAGAGCCGCCTTTATCTTATCAATTTTTGCTTCCTGCTTTGCCCTTTTCAGATAACCCATTCCTACATGTTTCCTGACAAACAGGTGTTTCACATGTCTGCTTTTACCTAGCTTATATTTATTCTTTCTATAAAAAGCTGCAATCTCTTTATCAGTAGGTTTTTTTACCTTGTTCTTTCCTTTACTGAAAAGCTTTCTCATAACTATGTTTATTTTCATTTTTTCATAGAATTTTTGATAACTGCTTTTTTCTTTTTTTAATTCACGCTTAAACTGGTCAATCGTCATGTTTTTACTTTTTCTTATACGGTCAATCCTGTCTTCAATCTCAATACGGGTAACCATTACCCCTTCTTTTTTAGCAGTCTGCATTACCAATTTAGCATTTATCAGTTTATCAAGAGCATGTTTCCTCAGAGGATAAGGAAGCCTTTTTTTGGAAATCCTTGCTTCGCTTCTCATTTCGTTCATCTTTTTTATAACATCGTAACCGGTTATAATATCATTATTTACTTTCGCCACAATTCTTTCAACTATATATGTGTATGAGGGAATGGTAAAAGATAGTATTATTAGATTTAGTATGAGTTTCATATTAATGTCCCTTTAGAGAATTACAGTAATTTATTTACAAATATATAAACAAGGTATTTTCTAATATATCAAAGTTTTTATGGAAAATACAGTAATTAATTAGCTGAAATCTATTTGCTTCGACAAGCTCAGCAAACGACAATAGTTCGAAAATTAACACCTAAACAAAAAAGCACTATTTATCAAATGACTGAAAACATGATTATCAAAGAAGACTACAAAGATTTAGAGGGTGTCAGATCCTCTGTGTAAATGGCTTTTCATAAGACAGGAACCCTGTCTTCAAACATAATTGAAAATTGATTCAGTGCAGCTCCCCATTCTCTTATCGGCATCGTCCACTTCTTGGTAATCCTTTGTAAAGATAAATAAAGCAGTTTAAAAAGTGCTTCATCATTTGGAAAAGACGCTCGATTTTTAAGGATTTTTCTGAGAGTCATATTTAATGACTCAATTGTATAAGGTTTTGTATTTTAATGTCAGAAAATTGTTTTCCCTTTTAAAGATTTCGAAGGCTGACGCGTCTTATCAAAAAGAAATTACCCGTATTCAGAAACAGGATCTTATCATCCTTGATGACTTTGGTCTTGAACATCTTGACAAACAGGACAGGCTTTCACTTCTTGAGATTTTTGAAGACAGATACGGGAAAAGATCATCAATAATCACATCGCAGCTTCCGGTGCAAAACTGGCACGAAATCATAGGCGATCAGACAATTGCTGATGCTATCTGTGACCGGGTCATTCATAATTCTCATAAAATTGAGTTAAAAGGAGGTTCTGTAAGGAAAAAATTTAGTAAAATATTGATAAAAACCGACCACTTAAAGTAACTTAAATTCAAGAAAATGATGAGTGTTCAAAGTGGTCCGAAATTCCCGGAATAGGTGGTCAACTTTGCCCGGAATATGCATTATAGGTATTCCTGATTGATTTGCAAGAGCACCTATTCCACCGCCAAGCATTCCGGCTAAGGCTCCATAACCGACATTACCTCCACCTAAGACCGCTCCTGTTGCACCTCCTGCGGCACCTACTATTGTTGATGAAATGCCTAATTATGTAGCATCCACGAGAAAGTAATACATAAGCTCATTTTAAATAGTACCTGAATAAGTTAAAATCAATGTATAGTTACATACATTTCCATCACCAATCCAGTATGAGTTTAATGAAATTAATGTCTTATCTATCTTCCATATAGCTCTACGATGAAACCCTGCCATACCAATAATTATTTTTTCCTTTTTTTTGTATTTCTTACTTATAAAATTCACTGAACTATTAAAACTGAGCAACTTATTTGAGGGATCAATTTCCCCTACATTTCTACCTTTATAATCATACAACTTGCTTTTATTACTAATTGGTTTTCTTGTTTGGTGATCAACTGTTATTGAATACTTAATGAGTAAAATCGATATTTTAGTCAACCTGTTTGCCTTGAAATAATATTTGAGTTTAACTTCTTGTCTATCAAATTTTGTTAAGTAGCTTATTTCATTTTTACGAACCTTAAAAATTCTTCTGCCTTTTTCTAATTTTTTTACACTTTTTTTTGTCATCCCCCACTTTATTTTTTTTAAATTATAGCCATCTAAATTTGAAGTAAAGCAATTAGAAATAATTAGGACAAATGCCATAATTAAACTTGTTTTCATTTTACACTTCCTTTCATCTTTTCTATCACAAATTATATCTAAATTAATTATAAAAGCAATGATTCCTCTTCTAAAATTACCACCCATATTTAACCTCCATTTGCATCCAATTTACTCGTCTATAGTGAACAACTGCATTAAATGTATTTTTCCCATAGAGATTTAAAGACTTGAGTGAGCGATGGTGATTCCCATATGGATTAATCCACGCATTAAACGTCATATGTTTTCCATTAATTCTTCCTAAATAAACAGCTATATGATTCATAATATTTGCTTTATAACCAATACGATAATCATAAAATATATAGTCTCCCGGACGCATGTTTTCTAGGGTAGTTCGAGTCAAAGGAAACTGTTCAAACATCGATTGTGCAGGCATTCCCCCTTTTGATATCCCTTTGAAACCCATTTTATCTCTTTGTATATGTATCGGTCCACCAGAACAATCGAATCCAGCATAATTAGCCGCAGCTCTATGACCACCTCCCCATACATATGGTTTCCCTTTAACATATGTATTTAGATTTTTAACAAGCTCTTTCCCTCTATAAAAGTTTTCTTCATGATAAGATGCGTATTCTTCATTTTTTGCATTTTGTCTCTTCTGCGCCACCTTCCTCGCATCCGGCAATCCACCAAGAGCAGCAGTCCCCAAATATCCTCCTACTGCACCAGCAGCACCCGAAGCAAATCCTTCCCAGAAATTACCACCTGCCATTGCAGAACCTGCTCCACCTCCAACAGCACCACCTATTACTGCTGATGAGAAATCTTCCTGTATTATAGGAATACCTGATTGATTTGCAAGAACGCCTATACCAGAGCCTATCAATCCTGCCAAAGCTCCATAACCTACATTCCCACCACTTATGCCTGCACCAAATGCTCCTCCTGCTGCACCTCCAACTATACCACCTATAGTCGAACCTGCAGGTCCTCCAATTATTGCAGCTGTAGCACCTCCAAACGTTGCACCTACATGAGCTGCCATGGCACCTTTAACACCTGCCGCAAGTGCAGTTCTTCCCCATTCCCCTGTTTGAGCACCATGGGATAAATACCCGATAGCAAAGCCAACTCCCACCGCAATTAATGGATGATGCCCATCAGGATCTGTGTATTTAACAGGATTTCCCCTGACATACATGTACCTGTTAAGCATCTGTGAATCAAAAGGATCAGGAACAATACTATCAGGTGATATGAACACACCTATCTTAGGATCATAATAGCGGCTATTATAATAGTACAGACCTGTTTCCTCGTCAAGGATCTGTCCTGTGAATTTTTCTTCGAGCA
>JAGLSM010000340.1 GCA_023135745.1 Spirochaetota bacterium
ATAAAAGCTGTTGAGCCTTGGCAACGTTGTTTTAAAAAATCACCAATATCACGGTAAAAACCTTCAATACCTGATTTGATCTTCATACGAATGCCGTATGGAGGATTGAAGATTATTACCGAGTTTTCTATCCTGTCAATCTCCCTGAAATCAATACGGCTAAGATCAACAAGCTTATTTAAATTCAAAGCCTTAAGATTCGATGAAACCGAGGAAAGAGCATCTACTGAATTGTCGCTTCCGCTGATGAGGCCTTTTGGAAGATCCCGTATGTTTTTTTGTGCGTCTTTTTTTATTTTCTCCCAAATCAGAGGCTCAAAATCCGGCAGCATTTCAAAGCCGAACTTTTCTCTCATATAACCGGATGGTATCCTGCAATATTTCATGGCGGCTTCACAAAGTATCGTACCGGAGCCGCACATAAGATCATATAGGGGTTTGTCCTGCCATTCGCTCATTTTTATAACGGCTGCCGCAACAGTTTCCTGAAAAGGAGCCTCGACTGATTCCTGCCGGTACCCCCTCCTGTGCAAAGAGCCGCCCGATGTATCCAGACTAATCACAGCCTTATTGTTATTTATATAAAGATTTATCCATACGTCCGGATTTATTCTCTCAACATTGGGCCTTTTTTTTAAAATATCCATAAAATAATCAGCTATGGCATCCTTTAAACGCAGAGCCGCGTATTGTGAGTGTTTAATATTACTGTGTGAAACTGTAGCAAAAACAGCAAAGGTCTGTTCAGGTGATAATAATTTTTCCCACTCTATTCCTAAGGCAGTTTTATACAGATACTTGTCGCTGTGACAGTTGAATGTAAGAAGGGGGGCAAGAATCCTGGTAAGAAGTCTTGAAAAATAATTTATTTTATACAAACCTTCCTGGTCTGCGTTAAAATATACACCCCTGAATCCTGCGGAAACATCAATAGCTCCAAGTTCAGTTATTTCCTGAACTGCAAGATATTCCATTCCGTCAGATACCTGGGCAAAATATTTATTCCATTTTTGATACTCAAACATAACTTATACTCTTTTAAATATTAAATCCGATGAACCTCCAAGTCATTATATGGATAGGGTATAAGACATTTTAAAAGTTCATCCTGTGAAACATAATCTTTTTTCAGCCAGGTTTCATAAAATTTACTTAAAAGAATCACAGGCATTCTGTCATGTATGTCTTTAATGAGAGTATTTGAAGCTGTCGTAAGTATAGTACATGTTAGATGGAAAGAACCGTCATTGTCCTTCCAGTTATTCCATAGACCGGCAAAAGCAAAAGGTTTCCCGGTCTTCAGCCGGAAAACAAACTGAGTCTTTCGTTTTTCTCCCGGCTCTGCCTTCCATTCGTAAAACCCGTCAGCCAAGATTAGACATCTGTATTTTTTAAATGATTCTCTGAAGGAAGGTTTAATTGCTGCGGTTTCTGATCTGGCATTGAATAGTTTGCCGCCTATAGACCTATCCCGTGCCCACGATGGAACAATTCCCCATCTTGCGCTTGAAACTTCTCTTTTTCCGTCATTTAATACGACAGGTACAAGCTGTAGTGGAGCAAGATTATTATCAAGGATGGTCAACCTGTCAACTCTGAGTCCGGGAAGAAGAGATTCAATGTCTTCCGGTTTTGCAGCAAAGCTGAATCTACCACACATGCTGATATCATATTTCTTTCTTTATGTTTTGTCAAATTTTAAACGTGTCAATTTGAATAATAGAACGCTGATTTGGATGATTAGGTGGAGTTATAGTAGGATAGGAACACTGATTTTACGGATTTTTACGGATTTTCGCAGATCTTTATTTAAGCTTATAAGGGAAAGGTAAAATAGAACAAATTTCTAAGGAAAGCATGAATACAGGAAAAGAATTTCTCTCTAAATGACTCGTTGATCAATAAAATTCCTGTTTCCCTGGATTCATTATGAAATTAATTTCTTAGAAACCGGATTTATCTTACAAAAGTATAAAAAAAGATCCGTGAAAATCTGTTTAAAATCCGCGTCATCCGCATTCCTATCCTATCACGATTTTTTTTCATTTTGTTTTGAAAGCCGAAAATATGGGTTGTAAAAAGAATCAAAAGGAGATAAACTTAATTTAAAGAAGGATGATAGAATGAGTACAACAAAAAAAGAAATCAAAAACCTCATAGACACCCTCCCTGATAATTTCACATGGGACGATGTTATGTACAAACTTTACGTCCGTATGAAAATTGAAAAAGGTCTTCAAGATATTGAATCAGGAAAAACCGTTTCACATGAAGATGTAAAGAAAAAGTTTTTCAATAACCAACATGCATGAAATTTTTTGGTCAGAAAATGCCAGATCCGATATTGACAATATCCATCAATATATTGCTAAGGATTCCATCTATCATGCTGACGCGTTCATTTTAACCATCATTGAATCTATCAATGCATTGGAGCAACATCCACGGCTGGGTCGAAAAGTTCCTGAGTACCAGGAAGAAAATATCCGTGAAATTATCTGCAGGAATTACAGAATCATTTATCATCTGTCCAATAAAATCATAACTATCGTAACTGTTATTAATGGCTGCCAGCAACTGAAAAACTTCAACGAAGAA
>JAGLSM010000341.1 GCA_023135745.1 Spirochaetota bacterium
GTCAGGTGTGGTGCCGGATTGCAGGAATTAAGTTCATCCTATGGAAAGTAAACCAAATCCTTCGTTTCCAATCGCAATTTATGATATTCTCTTTGAGTTTGTTTTTCACAAAGACACAAAAAAATACTATTAACCCGTAAAAATCATTACTCCCGATAAAAAGAATCGGGATAAAATCAGCGTTCCTATCTCTAAGTAAATAAATAGGCATGAATCATATCATTATATTCTCAAATTAACCGAGAATTATAGTATCAACCGCTGTCTGGATAAACGATGTATAAATTTAAAACTACGATCTATATTTTATTGCTGTTTTTAGTATCTCAACTTGTCTATTCATCTTCGGATGATTTTGGTTTTAAACCGCTGAGGAGAAAGCTGAGGTATGTTGAGGAGTTTTATAATCTGTATACAATGAATCATATGCCTGGTACCGGTTCTATTGAAAGAAATCTTGTGTATCTCCAGTATGCTCTTAATTCCCCATACATACATCCTATCCAGGCGTTGTGTATAATTAAGACACGGCAGCAGCATCAAAAATATAAACTGCTTCTAAGAACAAGAATTGCCTTCCTGTTGGCTAAAGGCTTTGTACAGCTGGGGTATCAGTACGACAAGGAAGATATTTATTTTTTTAATATGGAATTTGCTAAGGACCTCAAAGATAGTTTCCGTATTGCAGAGCACTATTATAAAGAAGCAATTGCCTACTGGAAAGAGGCAAAAAGGGTAGCAGCAAAATCTCTGCTATTAAAAGATGCCAGAGTCAAGGGTGCATTAATTGATTCTATAAAGAATGAAGCCAAGAAGATTCATTATGGTATGATAAACTACGCGAAAATAATTAATTTCAGATTAAAGGATCTTGAAAGAAAAAATAAAAAGATCGATTCAATGCAGCGAAAGTAGATTATAATGGGAGAATATCTCCGGATTCATCGATTTCTTCATTTATCTCTTCTTCAGTTACATCTTCCTCATCTTCCTTATATAAAAATGTTCTTTCAATTTTGCATCCAAGACCTGCAAGGTCTGCGGTTAAAAGACGGTAACGCAGCGCTGAAACGAAATAGTATATATTAACTACACAGTCGATGATTGAGTTTCCGTCAAGTTTTTTCTTTCCGATTAAATGAGTATTGAAGTCTACCTTGTCTTCCGGGTTCTCCAGTATTCTATTGTCTCTGTTATAATCAATAAGTATTCTCTTAAGGGTTGTTTCAATGCTTGTCATTAGATTGCCGAACCGATCTCTAATATGACGGCTGTTTTTTGTTATTGTTATAGACAATGTATGAAGCATTTTTGATTTTTGTATCAGGGTGTATTGGGGTGCTTTTTCAACCTCGTATTGTTCCTTTATACTTATATTGTACTCTGCAATTAATTCTCTTATATGATTAAATTCAATAAAATTATCCGATAGTTCTTCTCTTGTATCTATTTTTTTACCTTCCTGATAGTCCGGACTAAAATGAAGCTGAGTGCTTGTTAGTATAAATGAGTACTCTTTATCAAATTCATTAAACATAATCTCAGTGGGAAACATCTTATCATCTTTATCTATATAGGCTAACGAGGTTTCCTTCAAATCAGGAATTGATTCCTTGTCGCTTGGGATTTCTTTCATTATCAGGAGGCCTTCTTTGATCTGGTCAGGAAGAGTGTCTACTTTAATCTCATTTTTTTCTTGAATCAAATCCTCTTTTGTTTGTTCCAGAATTTCTTTTTCCTTTGCTTTAACCGTCATTAGTTCTTTTGTAATTTTTTCGGTTAGGTATCCCACTGTATCTTCATAAGTAATTCCGATGAATTCTTCCAGTTCATCGTTACCCATCTTGAAATTACGTTTTAAAATATTTAAGACTGCAAGGTGCAATTTCGGTAATAGTTTATCAAAAATTAAATTAAGATCCTTTTTTGCGCCGCTTAAATTGTATTTAAGGGCTATTCTATCTTTTTTTTCATAATTGGCTTGTACTTCTAATGCTCCTTCTACAGCTATCTGACAGCTCCTGCTGAATTTTCTGAGTATGTATATTTTTTTATATAGTTCAACCAGGGGTTCTCCAATTGATCGCGGAGTAATCCTTGCGTGTTTTTTTATGTTTACTAAGGATACAATTTCATTATACTCTCTTTCCTTATATATCTTATCAAGACGTAAAAGAAGCTCATAGTGGAAGTACCCTATTATAGATAATGAAGCCTGAATTTTCAGTCTTAATTCGGTTTCAGCATGAACAAGAGGTGTCAATAGGAGTTGAAGATCAAGTAGTTTGTTTTGAGCTTCACTTTTCAAAAACCGGAAAAATTTTTCAGAAAGGAAGGTCCCTGAAGAGTCCATCACATGCTGAAAAACTGAGGACATATAGAGTTTAATTTTTTCAAAAAAAATACCGATTCTTTTTCTTGGTCCATACTGTTTATTTTCCGGACTATCCATTGATGAATAATAGTTTGTCTGCTTTGTATTTGAGTCCCGGTTTTTCATTTTTAAAAATTGCTTTTGTTTTTCTTTATCAAACATCTGATGTTTGGGCGGTTTGTGATCATCAATCACTTCACCGCCGTGTTTTATG
>JAGLSM010000342.1 GCA_023135745.1 Spirochaetota bacterium
TGATAATGTTCTGGCCTATGTTTGAGGACAAGATGGAGAAATGGGCTGAGCGGAAGGCACGCGAATACGGGATAATGATTCCCGTCGGTTTAGGAGCATTTTTAGTCGATCAGTGCGGAAGGAATACTTTATTAATAGAAAAAAATCTTCAGGTTCTTCTGAATTTTTTTGCTTCCGGGGCTTTCACTCTTGATGATGCTGCAAGGATAATGAATGAGGAAAAGGAAGTGTCTGTTTTTTTGTTCATTAAGGAACTCTTCCTTGGGAACGTTCAGGATAGTATAAAATATTTCAGACGAATAGTATATGAGGGTGAATCCATGCTGTTTATACTAAAGATGATTCATAGACAGCTGGAATTATTATGGAAGTATAAAAGTGTTATAAATAAAGGGCAGCAGGGACCGTCTTTGATGGGAGTTTTGGGTGTAGGGAAACTCGCGTTAAAAGAAATAGCAGTACAATCCGGTAAAAGAACTCTTGTTCAAATTGCAATGGCTCTGTCGTATCTATATGAGATTGAAAAGAGTCTCAAGAGCGATCCTGCCGAGGTGAAGCTGATGGTTTTTGAAAATACAATACTCAAGATCAGCCGGGACTTTTCCGCGAGATAAAATCAAAAACAATTTTTGCTTTATTTTTGTTTCCAACAACTCTTTCAATTTCTGACAAACCGGCACCTTTGATTCTTTGTAAAGAACCGTAGTGTTTGAGTAGTTTTTTTCTGGTTTCTGTTCCAATTCCCGGGATTGAATCCAAAATTGATTTTTTTGTAATTTTGCCTCTGCGTTTTCTATGAAATGCATTTACATATCTGTGAGATTCATCCCTTACAGACTGGAGTATACGAAGAGCAAAATTATTTTTGTTAAGTTTTAAAGGTTCTTTACTGAAGGTTGTAAAGATTAGTTCCTCTTTTTTTGCGAGAGATATTAAAGGCTGGGCGGATTTTCCCAGAGCATCAAGGGCTGATTTGGCTGAACTCAACTGGCCTTTTCCTCCGTCAATCAGTATCAAGTCAGGCATCGGCAGGTTTTCATTAATAAGACGCTGGTATCTTCTTGTTACTGCTTCCTGTATTGACGCGAAATCATTTTGGCCTGCAAAAGATTTAATAATGAAATGCCGGTAGTTTTTTTTATCAGGTTTTCCTTCTTTAAAGGAAACCATTCCGGCTACATTTTCACTTCCCTGCAGATTGGCAATATCAAAGCCTTCAATTGAGTATGGCAAGGCCGGAAGTTTTAAAAGAGTCTGGAGCTGTGTCAGTCCGTCAGAGTAGAGTCTTATACTGAGTTCCTCATTAAGTGCGAGGCGTGCGTTAGTGTAAGCGTTATCGAGCAGATTTTTCATTGCAGAATCTGTATGAATAGATTTTGCTGTTATGATTTTTACTGAATCTGTCTCAATTAGATCATTATTTTGAGAAACCAGGAGTGTCCGGGGCAGTTTTTGTTCAGCAGTATAAAGTTTGATAAACTGCGAGAAAAGATGCGGTTTAATGTCAGCTTGCTTTTCCAGAAAAAGTTTTTGTCCCTGTAGTTTCCCGTTTCTCACCTGTAAAACGGAAAAAGCTGCTATGCCGCTTTCTTCGCAGAAATTAATGACATCGATATTGCTCATTTCATTATTTATATGTATCCTGTGGATTCCTTGTGGTTTTGCAGCTTCGTTAATAGCGAACAACTGGTCTCTTATAACAGCGGCTTTTTCAAACTCAAGATTTTTTGAAAGATTATTCATCTCATTTTTGAGTTTTGAGATAAGTTCCTTATGTTCACCCTCTAGAAATAAAAGGGAATTATCAATGAATCTTCTGTAATCCTCAGCGTTTATTTTTAATTCACAGGGTCCCTTGCAGCGGTTAATGTGGTAATAAAAACAAACCTTTCCGTTTTTTTTACCTTCTGAGAGTTTTTTATTGCAATATCTGATTGGAAAGAGTCTGTGAAGAAGTTTTATCGTATGAGTGATGGTGCCTACGCTTGTATATGGGCCAAAGTACCGCATTTCCTTTTTTTCAGTATTTCTGGTTTTAAATACCCTTGGGAAATCTTCATTCACAGAAACGCATAAAAAGGGATACTTCTTTGAATCTTTTAACTGGATGTTGAATTTGGGTGTATATTTCTTGATTAAATTTGCTTCAAGCAGCAGAGCTTCTGATTCAGTGACTGTTGCAATGTATTCAATGTCATCAATAGTTTCAACAAGCGCTGTTGTTTTTGCTGAGTCATGGTTTTTAGTGAAATATGACAAGACTCTTTTTTTAATATTTTTTGCTTTGCCTATATATATTATTTTACCGGTATTGTCTTTCATTATGTAAACACCGGATTTATCAGGCAGTATGTTGAGTTTTTTCTTATTAATCATTGTTTATATACTTTTATTGGCAATTTTTTTAATGTCGTGAAATTAATCACATTGTTATCATTTTAAATATATAAATTTAAGTTGCACAGCCCTATTTTTTTGAAAAATGACTGTTTGAGTAAATAAATTTTCAATTAACAAATAAATTTATCCCAAACAAGTGCTTTCTTTTGCCAATAAATTTAATACGAGTTTCATTT
>JAGLSM010000343.1 GCA_023135745.1 Spirochaetota bacterium
TCCTATTAACATAGCTTATTCGTGTTACTCCTGAAGTAAAAAAAATAATACTTCTATAATACTATACATTTTTCCCGGTTGTTGTCATCGACAGGGAAACATGTTTTACACCTTTAACAGCGTTGAGTTTATCTCCAAGCTCACTAAGCATTTTAGCCTTACCTTTTGCAATTACTATTTCAAGACAATTATCATGATCAAGATGAACATGCTGTGAAGATACAATTAAATTATGAAAATCATGCTGTATTGATGTCAATGTATTAACCAGGTCTCTCTTATGATGATCATAAACCATTGTAATAGAGCCGGCTACTTCACTGCCTCCAACCCATTCCTTTTTTACCAATTCTCCACGGATCAAGTCGCTGACAGCCTTTGACCTTGTAGGATAACCTTTTAACCTTATATGCTTATCAAAAGATTCCAGCAGTTTTTTATCAAGGGATATTCCAAACCTGATTAATTCCGACATAGGCCCTCGTGTTACGTTTTTAAGTAAAGTAACACAACCGTTTTCTGATATCAAGATAAATTTACAATAAACTATTTGGTTATAGAAGATCAGATTATCTATTCTGAAAATAGAGAAAAAAACTTTGTGAATTAGGCTGATCTTTATGTTAAATTTTTTCGACACGGACTTGAGTATTTAGGTTTGGTATAAATTTAACAGGACTTTTTGTAGTTAAGTATTGTAGATACTTTGATGGATTTACAAGATAGTTGTCATGAGTACAACCTAACCCCGACACCCTTCCCTAATCCGCTTTCGCAGGAAAGGGGCACAATATAATTAGATGTAATCCCGATTCTTTTCATCGGGATTGAGTAGGTTCATGGTAATTATCCTCGATTTTTCCAATAACCCGGTTTTCTGCTATTGTGCATAACTGCGACAACAAAAATACAATCATCCTTTTCTCGATAAATTATGGAAAAAGGAAATTTACCAAGTAAAAACCTGCGGTAGTACATACTAAGTTTAGGCCAAGTATCAGGAAGTTCTACTATTGTTTGATATGCTGATTCTAATTCAGATAAAAAATCCTCGCCAAGACCCTCTGCTCGACCTTGATACCATTCATACGATGATTTAATTTCGTTTGCAACATCAGGATGAAAGATAACTTTAGGCATCTTGACTTTTAACTACCTTCTTAACATCTTCCCAGGATACCCCTTTTACAGCTCCTGATTCAAGCTCCAAATACCGCTCCTCGGCCAGTTTCGCCCATGCCTTATCAACACCTTCATCTTGCTTTGACTCAAGGGAAGAAATAAGACAATGCGCTATTAACGCTTTTTCATCAGCCGAGAGTTCACTAATATTTTCAATAGCCTGTTTAAATGCAACCGACATAAATAAAACCTCCTTAACATATTACTAGTAGGAAAAGTTGTCCAGTTTATTGTATTTTTGTCCAAATATCTGAATCAACCAGTATATGATTACATTCTATACCAAAACAAGGATTTAAATCAACCATTTTTTATCTCGAGCCTAACCTAACCCCGATCCCCTTCCCTAATTCGCTTCGCAGGGAAGGGGCACAAAGGAAATTTATTTAACTATTTCTTCTCAGCAATCTTTTTTAGATTAATAATAACAACTCCTGTCCCTAAAATTATTAATCCCATTAAAGCCTGGTTAAAATAATTTTCCTGGATTAATTTAGCAGTAATCGCAAAACCAGCTTGTGCAGAGGCTGTTGTACCTTCAACTGAAGCTTTAGAAATCTTCAGAACACTTGCTTTTGTTCTGTTTTCAGCAGTTATTTTTTAATTGATGTTTTCACTGCCGTTTTTTTATTGATCCTTTTTTTGTTACAGTTGCCATAATTACTCCTTTATTAATAAATCCAATTATTCAGTAACAAATATTGATGTAGGTTTAGCTTTAACCTCGCTGGAATTAAGACGAGTTGTTTCTCCATTATACCAGAAATATACGCCGTCTTCTATAATACCATTATCATCATCAGTACCTATACAAACATATAGTTCTTCACTATATATATATAATAAAGCAGATTTTAACTCTACATATTCAAAAATATCCTGACGAACACCATCCTTCCAATAAACCACCACTTCTTTACCATTTAAAATTTCTTCTCCAATAATATAGATGTGACCATTTGTAACTGATATTGTATTTGCTCTTGTAGAATAGCTTCCATCGGTAAGATTATATTTTGTATTATTAATCCAATAAGCCGCAATCCAATTTGTATAATCATTTATATATCCGGCACAATAAATATCTGAATTATTAACAAAAATGGATCTTATTACATGTTGCCTGAAAAGATTATTGAGAAAATACAAAATGAGATTCAGCAGATTGATAGCCTCTTTATTGAATATAAACCTCTACTGGAATTATCCAGGAATCAAGAGCCTGAACTTATCGGGATAACTGCTTTAGCATCTGTTCTGCATTCATTTTATACAGGTATTGAATAAAAGTTTAAGGTAGATCCAATTGAGGATTATGAGTTAATTGAGAATTTATTGTTTTTGGAACCCGGAAGGTATCAAGATAGTTGTCGCTTTTTTTAA
>JAGLSM010000344.1 GCA_023135745.1 Spirochaetota bacterium
CATGCGCTTCATGGCGCACCAGATGTAACTGATTTACACTGACCTTTTTTAAAATTTTATTAACAGTATTTTTTTATAAACAAGTATTCATACTAAAATTGAATCCTGTACTTCTTTTTGAAACCTTTTGAATAAACTGCTTTGATGAAAGAATTAGTCTCATCTTCTTTTTTCTTTTTCCGGTTTAAAAAAAGTATCATTGCCGAATATCCGTCTACTTTATTGATAAATTCAATCCCCTGCTCAGGACCCATCACGAATAATGCTGTCGCATACGCGTCGGCCTTTTCACAGGAAGGTCCGGTTACAGTTACGCTAATACATTTATCTGCCGGGTATCCGGTCGCCGGATCTAAAAGGTGATGGTATCTCTTATTTTGATAAATAAAATATCTTTCATAATTTCCTGAAGTAACTACAGCTTCATTACTCACCGACAAAATACAATACTGTCTGTTCTTGAATCTCGGATGTGCAATACCTACACGCCAGGGCAATTTTTTCTTACCGGGCCTGGTTCCGTATAGATATACATCCCCTCCAATATTGATGATCGCACTATGATAGCCCCAGTTTTTTAATTTAGACACTGCGTAATCAGCAGCACTGCCCTTGGCTATACCCCCAAGGTCAATCTGAACATCATTTTTTAAAAACACAGATTCTTTTTTAAAATAAAAATTTCTCCGGCCTGTCTTTCTTTTTGTTTTTATTATCAAATCATGTTCAGGAGGTTTTGCAGCTGCTTTTTCTCCGGAAAACCCCCATAATTTGGAAAGTCTTAACAGGGTTGGATCAAAGGCGCCGGATGTTTTTCTTGAGATATAAAAAGCCGAACGTAATATCTTAAAAACAAATGAATCATCTTTTACATCACTGCTCTCCAGGCGGGATTCCCTATTAAGCCTTGCAATGAAGCTTTCACTTACTCCTACAGACAAACTTTGATGCATTTTTTCCCAAAAAATAAAAATATTACGGATATCTTTTTTTATATCACGGTCTTTTACAGGAAAAATAGAAACAGCAACTCTGGTTCCAAAGATGAATTCACTTTCAGTAACAAGTTTTGAAACATTATCCGAAGATATTCCGCATCCCGCAAAAATGAAAAGGAAAATTAATATCCCGAATTTATTCATATAAAACTTCCTGTGTTTTTAAAAATTTTATTACCAAAGTACCGGTTAAAAATCCGGAAAAAATCGAAAACAAAAAGAAAAAAGGAGCAAAACTCATAACAGTCTCAAAGGGTAAAAAGAAAATCCATCCGGCCATAAGCTGAGCAAAGCTGTGAAAATAAGCACCCGCAATTGATATACCAATAGGACTAAAAAATCTACCGGCCAGTCTGTGAAGAATAACCATAACCAAAACTGATACAAGAGCACCTGAAAAAGAAAAAATATGTCCGGGCGAAAAAAGACCTCCGATCATAAGTGCTGTAATAAAAGTCCTTAAGACAGAAACAATTACAGCATCACGGTATCTGACAAGCATCACCAGAACCAGAGGAACAATATTAGCAAGTCCCGGTTTAAACCATGGTACAGGCATGGGAATTATTCGTTCTATTATGGATAACGCGCAGGAAACCGCAATAAAAAGGGAAAGAAATATTAATCGCTTTTCTCCCTTTGCTTTTTTGTATTGAATAATCAATGACAAATGACATCCACCTTTTTAAGGGAACCCTTAATTCTCACAACTATCCTGTTTGGGATACATATCATTGACTCCCCGGGTTTAGCAATAGGGCCCATTTTCTTACAGGTTTTAAACCGGCATTTTGTTTCAATAATACTAACCTTTTTACCGTTTATCCTTATTTTATAAACTCCGTTTTGAGTATTAAGAGAAATTATTCTTTTTTTGAATAAAGAATACCGGTAAAATGATTTTCCATGAATTATCTCAACAATAGAACCGTTATCATCTTGAGGATTTAACACGTATATCAATGCTGCCAGGAATAACAGCAGAACAGCAAGTAAAACATCAGCAATTTTTAATTTCTTCCAGTCTGATCTCATACTAATAACTACAATATGTAGCTTGACAAATCCTGACTCTCCAGAATATTACTTAAACGCTGCTGCACATAATCTCTGTCAATAATAATTTTTTTATCCTTTATATCCGGAGCATTAAATGAAATTTCCTCCAGGAGTTTTTCCATAATTGTATGAAGTCTTCTTGCGCCTATGTTCTCTGAAGTTTTATTAACTTCTTCAGCAACTTTTGAAAGCTCATCTACAGCATCCGGTTTAAATGTCAGGTGCAAACCTTCTGTAAGCATCAATGCTTCATACTGCTTTATCAAAGCATTTTTAGGTTTTGTCAGGATCCTTTTAAAGTCAGATCTGGTCAATGAATCCAGTTCCACACGTATTGGAAATCTGCCCTGCAGCTCCGGAATCAAGTCCGAAGGTTTATTTACATGAAAGGCTCCTGCAGCAATGAAGAGTATATGATCCGTATTAACCGGCCCGTATTTTGTGTTAACCGTACTTCCCTCTATAATTGGAAGAATATCTCTCTGAACACCTTCTCTTGAAA
>JAGLSM010000345.1 GCA_023135745.1 Spirochaetota bacterium
TGAGCTAACTACATAATCGTGTAAATTTATTAGGTACAGAAAGCACTTGTTTGAAATAAATTTTATTTATTAATTGAAAATTAATTTACTCAAACAATCATTTTTCAAAAAAACAGAATTGTACAACTTGAATTTATACTATATTAAAATGATAACAATGGGATCAATTTCACGACATTAAAAAATTTGCTGATTAACTCAGTCTTTTGCCTTATATACAACAGTCGGCGATAAAAAAATATCGGCACTTCTATGTGTAAATATCCATACTTTTTCGTATATTTCAGGAATCTATAAACCTTACGGAGGCATGTATGACTGACATATCAGGATGGAAAGATAAAATACTCTTTACCCCGGGACCACTTACTACAAGTAAGACAGTAAAAACCGCCATGCTTCGTGACCTCGGTTCCAGAGATTTTGAGTTTATAAAAATAATAAAGGATATCCGTGTGAAACTCCTTGAAGCAGGTCAAGTAGAGGGGAAGGGATATGAGGCAATAATAATGCAGGGCAGCGGAACATTCAGCATTGAAGCAGTTCTTTCATCAGCCATTCCCCCTGATGGAATAAACTTTATAATAATAAACGGAGCTTATGGAAAACGGATAGCAAAAATATGCGATATCCTAAAAATTAAAACTCTGATATATGAGTGCCCTGAAAATACAACACCTGATTTAAAAGAGATTGATTCGGTTCTTAAGAAAAACAATGACATCACTACTGTCTCAGTGATACACTGCGAAACCACTACCGGAATTATCAACCCAATTAAGGAAATAGGTGAAATTGTTTCAAAGTATAAAAAAACATATTTTGTTGACGCTATGAGCAGCTTCGGAGCTGTGCCTGCCGACCTTGATGAATGCAGGATTGACTTCCTTGTATCATCAGCAAATAAATGTATTGAGGGTGTCCCCGGATTTGGATTCATCCTCGCGAAAAAACAAAGCCTGTTAAAAACAAAAGGTATGGCAAGGACTCTTACCCTGGACATATACGATCAATGGGAAGGTCTTGAAAAAAACGGACAGTTCAGATTCACTCCCCCCACTCACAGCCTCATTGCATTTCATCAGGCTCTTATGGAACTTGAGCAGGAAGGCGGGGTTGAATCTCGTGGAGCCCGCTATAAACTAAACTACCAAACACTGATTGCAGGCATGCGCAAAATGGGTTTTAAGGAATATCTGACTCCAGAAGATCAGGGATACATCATAACCTCATTCCGTTATCCCCTGAATTCTAATTTTAATTTTGAAAATTTCTACGAAAAACTAAATAAGCTGGATTATGTAATTTATCCCGGAAAAGTCAGCAATGCTGACTGTTTCCGTATTGGAAATATAGGCCGTATTTTTCCGACTGATGTTAAAGCCCTGCTTGCCGCTATTCATAATGTACTGGATGAAATGGAAGTCAGTCTATTATAATTTTATAAAAAGCCCGGTAGAAGCATCAAATAACTCTTGCCCGCTAAATGGGTAAAAGCGAAGCTGTACTCTAATCCCAGCCCCCTGACCAAACCATAAATTAGCACCGGCAGTAACAGGCATCGCATAATACTCTTCTTCTGCCTTAGTCTTTCCATTTAAAAAACCCAACCAAATATAGGGCTCAATCAAAGTCCTCCCAAATGGCTGTATACTAATTCCATAACTAAGATTAAACAAAGACTCATTTTCCCCTGCCCAAATCTGAGCGTCCAAATAAAATCCAATAACACGACTACTAACAATCCAGCCTTGCCAACCCAAAGTATATGCTGTTGTAGTATTATCTTGCGCCTTACCCCAATATGCGGTACCAATATTAACAAAAACTATTTGAGAATAGCCCTTCCTCCCCGCAGCATTATTTGCAAATACAAAATTAACCTGTACCAAAATAAAAAAGAACAAAACCAGCCCTATTTTCCTCATAAGCCACTCCAATTTTATTTAATGACTTTAATTTTTAATATCATTTTAATATACAACATTTCATTCAAAATACAGTAAAAAACTAAAAACTCTTTTTAACGGCAGTCTCTCCGCAATCCGGAAATTTGGGACAGTTAAAACAGTCCTTCCATATTTTGTGAGGGAGAGTTCCTTTATCAACAATCTTAAAACCCGATTTTGTAAAAAAATCAGGAATATAGGTCAGTGCAAATATTGATTTAATCATAAGCCTTTCGGCATCTTCTTCACATTTTTCAAGGAGCACTTTTCCGTAACCATGCCCTATTGCTTCAGAAGAAACAGCAAGAGACCTGATCTCGGCAAGTTCAGCCGTATAAATTTTTAATGAACAGCATCCCAATATCGAACGCGAATCAGAAACAACATAAAAATCACGGATATTCTCAACAATTTCTTCAGTTGAACGCGGAAGCAGCTGGTCATCTATTGCATATACATCTAGAAGTAAATGTATTCCGGCCGCATCTGAAGGAATAGCCGCCCTTATTTCAGCATTATGCATTGACTTCTCCTAAAAAAAGTTTAGATTAATATAATCATTTGGAGGACATTATGAACAAAAATCAGGT
>JAGLSM010000346.1 GCA_023135745.1 Spirochaetota bacterium
TGCCCGGCCAAAGCCGTTTATAATCCCTGAAACGAAGGGGAAATTCGCGGAGTATGAAGAATACGGGGTTGAAGATCCTCGAATTTGTAAAATTGATGATATTTATTATATAACATACAGTGCTTATTCCCGTCATGGCGTGAGAATTGCCCTGGCAAAAACGGTTGATTTTGAACATCTTGAAAAAGCGGCATTTATCAGCCAGCCCGATATGCGCAACGTCGTACTCTTTCCTCAGAAGTTTGACGGACGCTATGCCCGCCTTGACCGGCCGCATTCTGAAATATCACCCTGGTCCATAAATATTTCATATTCGCCGGACTTAATTCACTGGGGAGACTCAAAGGTCATAATGAAACCCGCTGCCTACCATTGGGACGAAATGAAAATCGGCCCGGGGGCTACCCCCATTCAAACCAAAGAAGGATGGCTTCATATCTATCATGGAGTATTCGACACCATGGCAGGCGCAGTTTATCGTCTGGGAGCAGCTCTTCATGATTTGGTCGACCCTTCCAAAATTCTTGGTGTAGCTGATGACTGGATTCTGCAGCCGACTGACCCATGGGAAATAAGCGGCTATGTGTCCAATGTTGTTTTTTGCTGCGGATGCGTACCCGAACCCGATGGGACACTTAAAATATACTGGGGAGGCGCTGACTCTGTCATGTGCGCGGGGACAGCAAAGATAGACGACCTGGTTTCAATGTGTCTGACAAAATCCAGACCTGCTCTATAATTATCACAATAAATGAAAGGTAATCTATGAACGATCAAACTTTAAACATCCGTAGAAAATCAATTACTCTGACACAGGATTACGCCAGGGTAATCGCGAAATTCTACAGACCTGATGGAAGACGCACCAATCATATTATTAAAAGAATACTAAAACTCACAGAAGAGGAAGTCGAAGAAAAACTAAATAATGTATTCGATGACTTTTCCGACAGACATAAGGATCTGGACACTATTTTTAAAAAACACAGCGATTTTGTAAAAAAATATATTCCTCGAAAGGCGCAAATTTCTGAAAACCGAAAATGTTTAATAGGCGCGTATTTTACTCATGAATATTCTATTGAGGCAGCGGCTTTTTTTAATCCTTCAATTGTTATGCATCCCGATCAAAGCGGCGTAAAAGAAAATGAATCAAGAATAATTTTGAGTTTCCGGGCAACCGGTGAAGGACATATTTCTTCAATTGAATTCAGAAGCGGAGTATTAGATGAAAAAAGTAATATAACATTTGATCCTATAAGCCGTTATGTGGAACAACCAAAGGTGATTAGTAATCCAAAATACGACAAACATACTTTTCAGCTTAAGCTTGAAGATCTTGAATCCTGGAATGAGATATCTGATAACATTTTATATAATCTGGAAAATCAATTTACTTTATTCAAACTGCAGAATGCTGTTCAGTCACAATTACTGGAAAAAACAATCGCACCGGCAATGGTTGATGAAACAATAACAAATATTCTATGGCTGGCTAAGTCAAATTATGAAGTTAAATTTGATAAAAACCATAGAATCTCGGAAAGAGTAATTTTTCCGGTATCCGAGAATGAACGAAACGGTATCGAAGACGCACGTTTTGTACGTTTTATTAACGAAAAAGGAGAAGTCACCTACTACGCCACTTATACCGCCTTTAATGGGTTTAAGATTCTCCCACAGTTAATAGAAACCAAAGATTTTCTGCATTTTAAAATTATTACACTCAACGGAAAAGCAGCCCAAAACAAGGGAATGGCACTCTTCCCCCGCAAAGTTAACGGCAAGTATATGATGGTTTCACGGCAGGATGGAGAAAACATGTATATTATGTCATCTGATAATATTCACTTCTGGCATAAGAATTCAATACTCAGAACACCAAGGACTCCCTGGGAATTTTATCAAATAGGCAACTGCGGTTCTCCTATTGAAACAAAGCATGGCTGGCTTTTATTGACTCATGGAGTAGGCGCGATGAGGGAATACAGCATTGGGGTTGATTTGCTGGATCTTAAAGATCCCTCAAAGATAATCGGCAGCTTAAAAGAACCGCTGCTTTCTCCTAATGCTATGGAGAGGGAAGGCTATGTCCCTAATGTAGTTTATAGCTGTGGATCCATGATACATAATGATGAACTGATAATCCCATATGCAATGTCGGATACTAAATCGGGAATCGCGGTTGTTTCACTGGATGAGCTGTTTAATACACTTTTAGATTGAAGCATTTATTATTATAACCGCATTCTGATAACATGCTATTTATCTGAATATAAATAATCAATGGAGTTAAGTTATGAATGATAAAAATCTTTCAATTGGTATAATAGGCAACTACCTGCCCAGGCAATGCGGGATTGCAACATTTACAACTGATTTATGTAACGCTATTTCTAAAGAATTGAATACTCCAAGTAAGGTAGCAGTAGTAGCAATGGATGATATTCCTAAAGGTTATCCATATCCTGAAGACGTATGTTTCCAGGTTCGCGCCAATCTTCAAACAGATTATTTATGGGCGGCTAAATATTT
>JAGLSM010000347.1 GCA_023135745.1 Spirochaetota bacterium
GGGGGGAAGACTTTTTAACAAAATTTACACCTTACCTCCGACCCTATCACCACCCCCGACCCCATCCCCTCCCCGGAAAATTTTTCCTTGATTAATTCCACATAGGGTTTATGATAGATTATAAGATTGTTTTGTACCGGAGAAAATATGCTGATAATAACCCAAAGCGGTAATGAATATGAATTTAAAAAAGGCACAACAGTTAAAGAAATTCTTGAAGATCCAAGGATTGGTATAGCTAATCATCTTGTTGCCGGTAAACTCAACAATATTATTGTTTCACTATCAACAAAGGTTGAAACAGACTCAAGAATTGCTCCTGTGTCAATGCTCACCTACGAGGGCCGTAAAATTTATCAGGAAAGCCTGTCTCTTATCCTTTTAAAAGCCTTCTACGACATTTTCCCTAAAAAAAGAATAGTAATTGCCCACTCCATATCAAGAGAAATATTCTGTAATGTTCATATTGGCAGCCCTCTTAGAAAAGCTGATGTGGCTCAAATTAAAAAGAGAATGAAGGAACTTATTGATCAGGATTTACCATTTAAAGAGGAGACCTGGGAAAAAAATAAAGCTAAAAAATATTTTGCGGGAATCAAACTGGAAGACAAGGTAAAATTTCTAACATACCTCGGTTCTGAAAAGGTAAAGCTTTCAAAGCTTCATAAAATAAGGGATATTTGCTACTACCCTTTACTTCCCTCTACAAGATATCTGTCAAAATTTGATCTACTATGCTACCCTCCGGGTCTTGTTCTTCGTTTTCCACAGATATCCAACCCTGATACAATAACAAAATTCAAAGAGCAAAAGCCCCTCTTCTCAGTACTGATAGAGGATGAAGCCTGGTCTAAAATACTTAAAGTAAAAAATGTAGGAGATCTCAACGAACTGATAGCTAATAAAAATGTATCTGATATTATAAAAATTGCTGAAGCATTGCAGGAAAAGAAAATTGCTGAAATTGCTGATCAAATAAAAGAAAAAGAAGGTCAAATTAAATTTATTCTGATTGCCGGACCATCCTCATCTGGAAAAACAACATTTTCAAAAAGACTCTCAATTCAGCTCAGAGTAAACGGTATAAATACAGAAACCATCTCCACGGATGATTACTTCAAGGCCAGAGAAGAAACGCCAAGAGACGAAAACGGGGATTATGATTTTGAATCCATAGAAGCGCTTGATCTTAAATTGCTTAATAAACATCTTGCCATGCTGTTCAAGGGAAAAACAATAAAGGTTCCCAAGTTTAATTTTAATCTGGGAAGACGAAGCGGCGGAACTACTGTTAAAAAAGTTCCAAAAGACATGCCCATGATAATTGAAGGAATCCACTGTCTCAATGAAAGACTCACAAGCTCAATAACAAGAAAAAACAAATACTTTATTTATGTGAGCGCTCTGACGCAATTGAATATTGATGATTTTAACAGAATACCTACAACAGACAACAGATTACTCAGGCGACTGGTAAGGGACAGCCTTTTTAGAGGATATACGGCACTTGAAACCATACGAAGGTGGAGCAGCGTTCGAAAAGGTGAGGAAAAAAATATTTTCCCGTTTCAGGGAAGAGCTGATATAATGTTTAATTCAGCCCTCAACTACGAACTTGCGGTATTAAAGAGGTATGCGCTCCCCATTCTTAAAGATGTGCCTCAAACCGTTCCTGAATACAGTGAAGCCCAAAGAATTATAAATTTTCTGACAGGATTTTTAAGCATCGGAATTAAGGAAATTCCGCATAATTCAATCATAAGGGAATTTGTAGGAAACAGTTCTTTTAATTATTAATAGTAATCCTGAAAAAGAGGATTAAGGGACTCTTCGTTATGAATGCGCTGTATTGCCTTAGCCAGAATATGAGCACAGGAAAGTACTTTTATTTTGCCGACCTGTTTGTCCGGAGTTGTTACAGAATCAGTAGTTATTATTTCATCAAGATCGGATTTATTTAATCTCTCTATTGCGTCTCCGCATAAGACTCCATGCACAACTCCAACCGAGACCCTTTTTGCGCCGTTGACTCTTAAAGCCTTGGCAGTTTCGACAATTGACCCGCCTGTACCTATTTCATCATCAAATATTATGGCATTTTTATCTTTAACATCGCCAATTACAGTCTGTATTTTCGCCTTGTCATCGTTGCCTTTACGCCGCTTGTCCATGATGGCAAATGGAAGCTTCAAAGTTTCCGCGTATTTCTCGACACGTTTCGCGCTTCCCGCGTCCGGAGCTACTGCAACTGTATTTGAAAGATCCTCATTGCGGAAATAATCACTTATTATTGATTCGGCAAGCACATGGTCTATCGGGATTCTGAAAAAACCCTGTATCTGCCATGAATGAAGATTGAGTGTCAACACCCTGTCCGCGCCGGCAGTTTCCAGAAGATTGGCCATGAGTCTCGCGCCGATTGAAACCCTCGGCTGATCTTTTTTATCGGAACGCACATAAGGAAAATATGGAATAACAGCTGTTATTCTAGCAGCTGAAGAATATCTCATTGTATCAATC
>JAGLSM010000348.1 GCA_023135745.1 Spirochaetota bacterium
TACATTGATATTACTGATGAATATTTGGCCGAATTCAGGAACACGGGCGGTTTTGATATAATTGGTTCAGGCAGAACCAAACTTGAAACTGAAGAACAGTTTGAAACGTGCGCACAGGTTATGAAAAAACTCGGAGTCACTTCTCTGGTTGTTATTGGCGGAGATGATTCGAATACGAACGCGGCTCTTCTTGCTGAATATTTTAAAAGCAAGGATATTTCTATACAGGTTATTGGGGTGCCTAAAACAATAGATGGTGATTTAAAAACCCGGGAGATTCCCATTTCTTTTGGTTTTGATACCGCATGTAAGGTATATTCTGAGTTAGTCGGAAATATTGCCAGGGACTCTAATTCCGCTAAGAAATACTGGCATTTTATTAAGCTTATGGGCCGATCTGCCAGTCATATAGCACTTGAAACAGCTTTGCAGACTCATCCCAATATTTGTCTGATTGGAGAAGAGGTTGATAAAAAGCAGCAGACTCTGGACAATATTGTTGGTAATATCGTTGATGTTATTTTAAAACGTTCCAATAATGGATGTGATTACGGGATTGCTCTTATTCCTGAGGGGCTTATAGAGTTTATTCCGGAAATGAAGGCTCTTATCGCGGAATTAAATGATATACTTGCAGAAAATGAAAAGCATTTTTCAACACTCAGCGGGTTTACTGAACAAAGTGAATTTATCAATCACAAGCTGTCCAGAGATACTTCATATACATTTTCTTCTTTGCCTTGGGATATCCAGCGTCAACTCCTTATGGACAGGGATCCGCATGGCAATGTGCAGGTTTCAAGAATTGAAACTGAAAAATTGCTTATAGAGCTTGTGGAATCCAAGTTGAAGGAATTGAAAAATAAAGGTGAATTTAAAGGAAAATTTTCTGCTCAGAGCCATTTTTTCGGATATGAAGGACGATGTGCTGCTCCGAGCAACTTCGATGCGGATTATACATATTCTCTTGGAGTTGCGGCGGTACTTCTAATTAATGCCGGGCTTACCGGGTATATGTCCTCTATACAGAATTTACTAAGCTCAAGTGATGACTGGATTGCAGGCGGTATACCGGTAACAATGATGATGAATCTTGAACAGCGTCATGGAAAGAAAAAGCCGGTTATACGCAAGGCCCTTGTGGAGCTTGAAGGCGCGCCTTTTAAGGAATTTAAAGCCCGTAAAAAGGAATGGGCAATAAATACAAGGTTCAGATATCCGGGGCCGATTCAGTATTTCGGACCTGATGGTGTCTGTGACGCGATAACCATTACATTGAAGCTTGAGCAGGAAAATATAAATTAAAACATCTTAAAGGGATAATTTCTAAGGTCCTGTAAAAAAAGCCTCCAGTTTAAACAGGGGGCTTTTTTTATAAAAACATGTATGATTTTTTAGGCTTCCATTACCGGTCCCATTTTTCTGAATTTCTCATGTCTTTTCTCGACGAGTTTTGAAGGTGACAGCTTCTTTATTTCTAAAAGGTGCTGAAGGAGTACTTTTTTGAGATTTTTTGCAGTTGTCACGTGGTCTCTATGCGCGCCTCCTACCGGTTCAGGAACTATTTCATCTATTACATTGAATTTCTTAAGATATGGCGCGGTGATCTTCATGGCTTCAGCAGCATCCTCTGCTTTAGTTGCATCACGCCAAAGTATTGACGCGCATCCTTCAGGAGAAATAACAGAGTAAATGGAATTTTCCATCATCAGGATTCTGTTTCCAATTCCAATTCCAAGCGCTCCTCCGCTGCCGCCCTCTCCGACGATTACAACAATAATCGGGACTTTAAGAGATGACATATCTCTGAGATTTCTTGCAATTGCTTCTCCCTGGCCTCTTTCTTCGGCTTCAAGGCCAGGATATGCTCCCGGAGTGTCTATAAAGGTTATTATGGTTTTTTTAAATTTTTCCGCGAATTTCATAAAACGAAGTGCTTTACGGTATCCTTCCGGCCGGGGCATACCAAAATTTCTTTCGATATTTTCCTTTGTTTCCCGGCCCTTCTGCTGTCCTATTAGTACTACATCTTCTCCATTAAGCTTTGCTATGCCTGCTATGATGGACTTATCATCTGCAAACTGCCTGTCTCCATGAAGTTCGGTAAAATTCTCAAATATTAGATCGACATAGTCTGTAAAATACGGGCGCTGTGGATGACGTGCTACCTGGACTTTTTGCCATGAGGATAGCTTGGCGTATATATCTTTTTTAAGAAGATGGACTTTTGATTCAAGTTTGGCTATTTCAGCCGCAAAATCTACTCCATCTTTGGAGCTGAAATCTTCCAGTTCCTTTATTTTGTTTTCAAGTTCAATGATAGGTGCTTCAAAATCCAGACCTTTAACTTCCATAATTAACTTCCAAATCTTAATTGTTTTAGATGATAAATTTACAAAAGCTGGACTGTCTGTCAAGTTATTTAGGTTTGTTTTGAGCTGCGGCAATTCTTGCCGCAGCTCAAAATAAGTAGTTTTAACAGTGGTCGTTGCAGAACCTTATTTTTTTGAAAATGCAA
>JAGLSM010000349.1 GCA_023135745.1 Spirochaetota bacterium
TTCTCAAATATTTTTGGTTTGCGTATTCTCTCCGGTTCAATGGAGACAGCAATATCAGAGATAACCGATCTTACTGAAAATAAAAACTTTTCGCACGTTTCAATTATTACAGGACTGCGTATTCTTAAAATCCGCTTGAGTAAAAAGTATACAAAAATCTTTAAAAAAGCTGACATATTCCTTCCTGAAGGAAAGAGTATAAGGTGGGTATCAAATCTGCTTAACAAAAAAGTAGGATCAGGTTTTACAGCGATTGATGTTTTTATGAATTTAATCCGTGATGCTGTATTGAAAAAACAGTCGATATTTTTTCTTGGAGCAACTCAAAACAGCATTAAACTTGCAATTGAAAATCTTAAGAAAAGTTTTCCGGAAATTAAAATAATAGGATCCCATCACGGATATTTTTCAAAAGAACGAAATAAGGATATTGTTGAAGCTATTAGAAAGTTTTCACCGACATATCTGTTTGTAGGAATTGGTTTTCCAAACCAGGATGTATGGATTCAGGAAAACGCTAAAAATTTCACAAGTACAGTTTGCGTAAGTATCGGTAATTCTTTTGACCTTAGCTCCGGTGTTATGAAACGGGCACCTAAAAAATTCCAGGAAAAAGGCATTGAAGGTCTGTATAAAGCATGGAAGAATCCAATAAGGGCTTTTCGTATTTTTAAATATCCTTTTTTACTTTTTATAACAATTTGGGATAAAATTTTTAAAAAACATAAATGATAAGGACATCATGTGTTTAGGCCTCAGAAAAAACTTTTACTTTGCGAAAAAGAAAAGCAGCTTGAATTAATTTTATCTTCTCATCTTGAAAAACTGGACGCCAAAATCATTTCTTCTTCAAATGAACAGGCAATTCCGGTTATTGCAAAAGAACATAAACCTGATATTATTCTAATTAACATAGATAACCCGCTGCACCTTGGGCATCTTCTAAAGATTCACCCTTCCCTGTATTATATACCTCTTTTCGTCTTTTTAGAACCCGGTACCGAAGAAAATGAAATTCAGTTTCTATCAAATGAAATAATACATAAACCAATAAATGAAATAAAATTAATAGAAAAGATAAAATACTATCTATCTCTTGAAAAATCAGACCCCAGCCAGCCGCTGTTGAGCCAGACAAAAGAAAAATGGATAGAAAAAAAGATAAAAGATTCATATATATTTGAATATGTTGGAAACATTAAACTTGATAATATAGAAACTCTTAGATCGAGAATACAGGATCTTCTTGCAATAGGGAGAAATGATTTTGTTGTTAACCTGATTAATTCACAACATATAGAAAATGTATCAGCTTCAATCTTTCACAATATTAGAGAAGACATCAAAACCGCGTCAGGACATTTAAAAATTTTAATGCAAATGTCTTCATTCGCAGAAGAATTATCACGTTCAGGTATTGATATTGATGAGTATGTAAAAAAGGATTAATGCTGTATCTATCTAATCTTTTGTATATTCTTCTTTTTTTACAAAGAAAAGTTCACTGAATGTTGCAATATACAAGTCATCACTCTTGTTAAAACATAATCCCACTATTTTTTCTCCGCTTATTGACCTTGTCTTTTCCCCGGTTTCAGGATCAATTTTTAATACAGACCCATAACCCCTGTTGGATTCAACAACAAATACAGTATCCTCGGAATTAACAGCAATTCCGTTATATTCACTAAGATCCTTTACGAATTCCTCAACATCACCGGAAGGAGATATTCGGTATATAATATTTTCACCAATATCAAGAGGAACTGTGACATATAAACGATCCTTTGAATCAATAGCAAGATGATAACCTACAACACTTGAAGGCAGCGCTGTAAAAAATTCCGCGTTTCCTGAATGATTTACTTTAAAAATACTTCCGGTACGGTCTCCGACATATAGATGCCCATTTGAGTCCATAGCCATTCCAAAAGCCTCGCCCATCCCTTGCGAAAAAACTTCATAAGACCCGTTAAAATCACTCCTGTAGATAGAACCATTATATCTGCTTGAGATGTATAGATAATCATCTTTACCAACGAGTAATGATGTAGCATTCATTAAACCGCTTATAATAGGCAGCTTATCTGAATTGTTTGTAATCCTGAAAACAGAAGCAGGAGTTATCTGACCTTTTGTTCCGGAAAATGTGGCAAAAACATCATTATGATTTGATACCGCGGGATTCCCTACATTATGCAGAATATTAGCTATGCATTTTGGTATAGCAAAATGATAAGTATTGCTCTTTCGTCCGTCCTGCATAATAAAAACTTCATTGCTTGTCGGGATATGCGGTATGTGCGCGACAAGCTTATGAGTAGAAGCACCTTCAATCATGGAAGTTGATCCGCAAAAATGCAGGCTGTCCTCTTCAAGTTTTAAGGGCATTAGTCCCTCACAATGAAGAGTCACATCTCCATCAGGGATTCCCACAGAAGGTGTAATGTTTTTTATAATTATATCGGCTTTATGTCGCATATTTATTTACGTATTCTATAAGTGTTTATTAA
>JAGLSM010000035.1 GCA_023135745.1 Spirochaetota bacterium
GATAATGGATCACTTGCCTGCGGTGATTCAGGTATGGGACGAATGCTTGAACCTGAAGATATTTTTAACCAATGTATGAATTTAATTAATTCTTCAAAAAACAAAAAAATAAAAAAAATCGTAATCACTGCAGGAGCTACTCGTCAGCCCATTGATGCGGTACGCTTCATATCCAATCCTTCTACGGGTAAGATGGGTTTATCCATCGCGGCTGAAGCAGAGAAGCATTTTGAAGAGGTTGTTGTTATTCACGGATATATTAGTGAAAAAAAAGAATCAGGTATTCGTTATGTGGAGGCAATGACAGCACAAGAGATGCTGGCTGCCATCCTAAAGGAGCTTGATAATACGGATGTGCTTGTTATGTCTGCCGCTGTTTCGGATTATTTTTATGAAAATCCGGAAATGAATAAGATTAAAAAAGCTGATTCAGATGAGATAAATTTAAAATTAAGCAGAACTCCTGACATATTAAAAGAAACAATAAATCAACGAAAAAGCGTATTTACTGTGGGATTTGCAATGGAAACAACAGATCTGGAAAAAAACGCGAAAAAGAAACTTGAAGAAAAGAAACTTGATATGATTCTTGCGAATCCTCTCGATGAAGAAGGTGCAGGATTTGCTTCTGATACGAACAGGGTTGTAGTTTTAAAAAAAGACGGAAATAAGGAAGATTGGGAAAAACAGCCGAAGGAATCAATCGCGAGAAAACTAATTGCGCAAATTATTACTGACTATGATAAATAAGTTCTGTTCATAGATGCTTTTATGAAGTATAATTTTACCAAAATGAGGGGTCATTTGTATGCTGGATGTCAGAGAACCGGTTGTTGCCGGGATGTTTTATACTTCTAATGAAAAAGAATTGGCAAATGAGATTGATAGATATTTGGAGAATTCATCAGCAAAAAAAATAACTAAGGACATTTTTTGTATAATCGCGCCGCATGCGGGATACAGCTATTCGGGGGCTATAGCGGCAGCCGCGTATGCAAATATTGCAGGCAAGGAATACGACAATGTACTGCTTCTTGGTCCGTCGCATAGATGGTATTTTAAGGGAATATCTGTAGGAATGTATGATTCCTATGAAACTCCGCTTGGACGTATTCCGGTTGATAAAGAGGACGCGGACCGTCTGATTAAATCGACATCGATGTTTAATTTTGTACATAAAGCCCATGAATCTGAGCATTCGCTGGAAGTACAGCTTCCTTTTTTGCAAAGAACCCTGAAGAATGATTTTAAAATAATAAACATTCTTTTTGGAGCTGTGGATACTTCCCATGTTGAAGATATATCAGATATCCTTAAGGATTATATAGAATCAAGCGGCAAAAAGACTCTTATTGTTTGTTCAACGGATCTTTCGCATGATTACCCGTATAATGAATCAGTTAAGATGGACAAGATAATAGCCGGAAATGTGGAAAAACTGGATTATAAGACTCTTAATAAGAATATTGACAGTCATAAATGCGAGGCATGCGGACATTATGGTCTGATGGTTGCTCTATCTCTTGCCGGAAAAAAGGGATATAAATCTTCACTGATAACAGAACTGAAGAATTCCGGAGACGTAACCAGGGATAAAATGTCAAGAATTGTCGGATATCTATCGGCTATCATATATTCATAAAAGGAATAAAATGCTAAGCAGTATCCAGAAAAAAAGCCTATGCCAAATGGCAAGGAAGAGTATCGCTTCCGAGCTTGATCTTCCCGTTGATAAATATGTTGTTTCAGATGATCCTCTGTTTAAAGAAAAAAGGGGGGCGTTTGTAACTCTGCATAAGCAGGGGCGGCTTAGGGGTTGTATTGGTTACATTGAAGCTGTGAAATCCATAAGGGAGACTATTGATGAAATGGCAAAATCTGCGGCCTTTTCTGATCCACGGTTTCCTCCGGTTACAAGGGATGAATTTGACTATCTTGATATTGAAATATCAATACTATCACCTATAACAGAGCTTGTATCAATCGAGGAGCTTGAAGTAGGCAAACATGGATTAATAATTACAAAGGGTTACAACAGAGGTTTGCTTCTGCCGCAGGTTGCGACGGAGCAGGGATGGGATAAAATAACTTTTTTAGAGCATACCTGCTCTAAGGCGGGACTTAATCCTGATGCCTGGAAAAAAGGCGCCAAAATAGAAAAATTTTCAGCTGATGTATTTGGAGAAAAAGAATGATTTATACTGTAACTGCGAATCCCGCTATTGATGAAATTATTACTGTTGATCATCTCAAGAAAAATGGAGTTTCTGATATCAAATCGGTGGAGAAATATATTGGGGGAAAGGGTGTTAATACAGGCAGAGCCTTAAAATCCCTGTGTAAAAAATCAATGGTTCTTGTTTTACTTGCTTCTTCAGATAGAGATTTTGTAATGGATGAATGTAAAAAAGAAGATCTAGAAATTCTGCCTTTTTGCTTTGAAGGGAATACACGAATTTCCAGGACAATAGTTTTCCAGAGTGACTGCTTTAATACTCATCTTAAGGAGAAAGGGTACTTTAATGATAAAAAAGCTCCCGGGGAATTGAAAAAATATCTTCAGCAAAATCTTAAAGATGGAGATTATCTAATGCTTTCCGGGTCTTTGCCGGAAGGTCTGGATGAGTATTTTTATTCTGATCTGATTGAAGACGCTAAAAAGAAAAATGTCCTTACATTTCTTGATACAAGCGGGCTTGCTCTTGAGAAAGGTATTGAGTCTGTGCCGTTTTGCCTGAAGGTGAACCTTGATGAATTCATAGAGTTTTCCGAACAGAGTAAGACTGATGTCGCGGATTTTAAAATGACGGCCAAGGCTCTATTTAAATACGGAATATCTCTGATTATAATCACCATGGGATCTGAAGGCGCGGTTCTTTATGACGGAGAAAATTTTCATCACGCCAGAGTCAAGCTTGAAAAAAACAATTTTGAGCAGAGTTATGGTGTCGGCAGCGGCGATTCATTTTTTGCCGGATTTGTCAGTGCAATGCAGGAGGAAAAGGATATTAAGGAATGTATGATAGATGCTACTGCCTGCGGAGCCGCAAACGCGCTGATGACCGGAAGCGCAAGATTTAATCTCGGAGATGTCAAATCAATGATGGAAAATGTACAAATAAGCAAGGAAGTATGAATCAGATAAAATTATGATTTAAGGAGATATAGAATGAATAAGATAAATGCTCTTGCCTTTTCTTTATCGGTTGCAATTGTACATGGGCTTATTCTATTGATACTGTCAATATGGAATTCGATAACAAATTTTGGAACAAAACTTCTTGATATTTTTAGTTCAGTACATCCGAATGTTTTCAAAAAGGTTGACGGCTCTATTTTTGAAAATATTGATTTTATACTTGTCAATACAGTTTACGCTCTTATTGACGGATTTATTATAGGATACAGTATTGCTGTTCTTTATAACTTTTTTATTAAAAAATTCAGCAAGGATACTTAAAATTTATCGTATAAAGGTCAGACATGGAAAATGAAAATATGCGTTCAATTTTTAGTTTTAGAATAAAGCTTAAAAGTTCATGGAATCTATTTATTTTTTATTCATTTATTGCTCTTTTATTAACAATAAAATTTTCGTCAAATATATATCCAATTAAATTCAGATGGGCGGTGGAAAAAGGAGCCAAGTATAAGGTTGTTTCCTATGTCTATGAAAAGAAATTCCGTAATTCAGTTTACGCGGGCACAGTTGAGCTTAGAAATAAAGCTGTGCTTACAACAACAGGAGTAAAAAAGAATTCAGGATTTTATGAAGGGGACTTCTACTATTATGAAAGGGATCTGGATAGAAAAATCCCCTTTCACTTGAAACAAATTTATCCGACTAAATTCTGGAGAGATTCACTTGGCCGTTTTACAATTGACAGGAAGTTTTATATGCCGGTTGTCAGGGATGTTCCTGTCTTTCCGAAAAAGGATATCAAACCCGGTTATATGTGGCACGCAAAGGGGATGGAAGTCCATGACCTTAAACAGTATGGACTCAAGGACGCCTATTCAATCCCCATTGACGCAAGGTACATATATGTAGGTAATGAAAAAATAAACGGCAGGAATATTGCGAAATTTTCAATTAATTACATTATATCACATAAAGGTAAGGCTAATATTAAGTCCTACCTGGCAAAATTCAATAAATTCCTTATGAAATACAGAAGAAATCCGGGTCTTTTTAAATACTACAAGAAGATGCTGGGAAATAGGCTCAGGCGGCTGAAAATGGCTCCCAAGAGAATTCTTGGAGCATGTAATCAGCTTTATTATTGGGATATAGAGGCGCGCCTGCCTTTGAAAATGACAGAAGATTTTCATTTTATTTTTCATCTTTACAATGGGGATGTTCATGAATATAAGGGGATTTCAAAAGCTGTTTTTAAAAAAGTAAATCCGATGAAAAAGCATGAAACTGATAAAATAGTAAAAAAACTGAGGAAGAAGAAATTCAAGGGAATCGGCATAAAAAAAGATAAAAGAGGTATTATCCTTGTGTTTAAGGATATTCTCTTTGGTTTTGATAAACATAACCTTTCAAAAAAAGCAGTGAAAAACATGAAGGGGATAGTGAAAATTCTCAAAAAATATTCCGGGTACGACATAAGGGTAGAGGGCCATACAGACAGCATCGGCACTGAAAAGTATAATATGCTTCTTTCAAACAAAAGGGCAAACTCTGTATCAGCATTAATAGCCAAACTTCTCGGGATTAGTCCAAAAAAAGTATCATGGATCGGATTCGGTCAGCATAAACCGATTGACACAAATAAAACTAAAAAAGGCCGTCAAAAAAATAGACGTGTTGAGGTAATAATACTTACCAACGAATAATTCATATTCATGACCTATTTTTGTTTTTTTATTGCTTGTTTGACGTTTTTTTTAACTTCAAGACTCTTTTTTAAATCATCAAACATACTCTTAAAGAAATTCTGGTTGAGTTGGTTATTTCCGGAGGGTATGATTACCAGTTTTATTTTATCAGAGAGCTTCTTGATTGTAAAATACTTGAGCATAGAAGGGTAGTCCCGGATTAGCTTCGCTATATCCTTGAGTTCATTAATTTTTTGGTTTGCAACAAACTTATCCATGGCAATTTTATTTTTTCTGGAATAATATATCCGGGTTTCATTTAAGAGGTTAGCCTGAAGTTGATTTATTGTGTTTCTTATTACCATATATTTTTTCATATCCGGGAGAAAGACGGTGAATATCTGAAGATTGTCAAAGCTCATTTTATATTTTTTAAATACTGAGTTTATGGAAGTCTTTAATTGATTTAATACTCGCACGGATACAAGATTTTTTGAATCAGGAAATCTTTTTGTTTTTATGGAATCATTGATTTTATTTGCCAGTGAATTCATTAAAATATTTTTGGACTTTTCAGTTATAAGTTTCATTAATTTTTTGAGGTTAGTAATTCCTTTTTTAGCGAGCTGGACTGTGTTTTCTACTGATATAGTAAAATCAATAGATATATTTAATTTGATTTTAAAATTTTCAGAGTCTTTTATCATTGGCAGCTTTACGACCGGCAGAGAATAAACTATAGGCACAGTAAAGGATTGTTTGCCTAATGGATAAGTGTAAACCGTTATGTCGCCGGGTATGAGTTTCTGCCATGTCCAGTTATATTTTTCCGGCAGCGCGGGATCGGGTAAAAGACCTGAGAGTCTGGAGTAGATCATAGATGCGTTTCCGGGTAAGACGGATACTTTTCCAAAATAAAAACCGAGAGATCCGAGAATTATAAGGATAATAATAAAAAAGATTATTTTTTTCATACAAAGAATTTCCATCTCTTTTTTTAGGATTATGTTAGTATATTCAGTCTATACTGATATGTCAAATAAATACAAGTTTTTTAATATTTACCTTTATAAATGCTTTATAATTAAATGAGTAAGGCTTATCTTTATTTTATGAAAACGGGTATTACAGGATTAACAGATTATCAATTTAAGGTTCTGAACTGGTCATTATTGTACAGACTTAAAAAAATAGACTTTTTTTTATTCGGGATTTTTATTTCCGCGATTTCAGCATTTATTTTCCGTGAAAATTTTAATATGAATTCTGCCGATCTGAGTAAATTTTCTGTTGCTGTTCTTGTTTTTATGGTTATACCCATCAATAGATTTGCTTATATTCTTTCAGGCAGAGGCAGTATAAGCAGGAAGAGATTAATTCAGGCTGTTGGGCTTTTGAGTTCTATGGGTGATATATCAATTATGCCCTTTTGTTTAAAAACAGGGATTCCGTTTCATGTTTTTTCTTCGGCTTTTGAGGAATCATTAGCAGAGAGTTATAATCTTGGTTATATAAATGTTCGTGATTATAAGGCTGTTGTAATAGATAATCCGCTTGAAAAGGGGCAATGTCCCGTTTGTAAAGCTGTCATATCCGAAAATATGGCCTTTCAAAAGGTCTGCAGTTTCTGTGACACTGTTTTTTTTATATAAGGGTATCATATGTCATATTTTAAAAAAATAAACGAATTCTGGATGCTGATGCTTCCATGGCGCCTGTATTACTGTGCAATTTTTTTGCTGATACTGTTTCTGCCTTCCGCGCTTATATTTAATTCGGCCATTGTTTTATTTTTTATACTTCCATTTTTCACCGGGATATTGCTTGTTATTCTTTTTTTACCCTTCTTTGCTTTAGAGGGTTCAATATCTGAAGTAGAAATAATGATTAAGCATTTATCAAGTATCGATAAATCAACAGTTAATAAAATTTCTGTTAAGACAGGGTTTAGCGAAAAGAAAGTAAGACAACTTATTCTTGGCTTAATAGAACTGGATGTTCTTAATCTGGCTTATCATCAAAATGAAAAAACAGTTTATGTTTTTAAGAGATCTTCAGGGCTTATGCATTGCCCTTATTGTGCCTGTGATTTTGAAATGGAGCTGCAAAAAAAATGTCATAACTGCAGAGTTGTATTTTCAAGAGTTGTTGGAAGAAAAATGTATAACTATCGGGAGTAGGTTAATGTCAAGACCGGATAAACAGAAATTTTTAATTACAAGCGCGCTTCCTTATGCTAATGGTCCGATACACTTTGGCCATATTGCAGGTGCTTATCTTTCTGCTGATATCTATGTCAGGTTCAGAAAACTTCAAGGGCATGATGTAGTTTATATCTGCGGGACTGATGAACATGGCGTTGCGGTGACAATTTCCGCAGAAAAGAATGGGATAACTCCGCGTGAACAGGTTGATAAGTATTATAAAATAATCAAAAACACATTTAAACAGTTTAATATAGAATTTGACAACTTTTCAAGAACAAGTCTCCCGGTTCATTCCAAAATATCCCAGGATTTTTTTAAAGATCTTTTTGACAAAGGATTAATCAAAGAAGCTGTCACCGAACAATATTATTGTCAGCACGACAAAATGTTTTTACCTGACAGGTATCTTTTGGGAACATGTCCTGAATGCGGTTTTGAAAATGCCAGAGGTGATGAGTGCCCGAAATGCGGAACATGGATTGATGCTCTTGATCTTAAAAAGCCAAGGTGTTCTTTATGTGAAAAAACTCCTGAAATAAAACAGACAAAACACTGGTTCCTACAGCTCCAGGAAATCGAACAAGATCTGAAAGACTGGCTGGGCAAAAAAAATGACTGGAAAAACAATGTTACTTCATTTGTTAATGCTCTTTTAAAAGACGGTCTTAAACCGCGTCCGGTAACGCGCGATCTTGGTTGGGGAATTCCTGTACCAATTGAAGAGGCAAAAGGAAAAGTTCTTTATGTATGGTTTGACGCTCCTATTGGATATATATCTTCAACAGTTGAATGGGCAGAAAAATTGGGCGAGCCTGAAAAGTGGAAAGATTATTGGCAGAATCCGGAATGTAAACTGATTCATTTTATAGGTAAGGATAATATCCCTTTTCATACGATAATGTTTCCTGCTATTTTGATGAAATCATCAGGAAATTATGTCTTACCGGAAAATGTACCGGCTAATGAATTTTTTAATTATGAGGGGAAAAAGTTCTCAACAAGCGGTGGATGGTATATTGATCTTGATGATTTTTTTAAAAAATACAATAATGATGCTATAAGATTTTCTATAATTGCCAACGCGCCGGAGAATAAAGATACTGAATTTACATGGAAGGGGTTTCAGATCAGCAATAATTCAGAACTTGCGGATTCTCTGGGTAATTTCATCAACAGGACTTTAATTTTCGCAGTTAAATACTTTGATTCAGAGGTGCCGATTCCTGATAATCTTTCAGACAGAGATAAAGAAATTTTAAGTATCAGATCAAAAATACTTGAAGAAATTACTGGATGTTTTGAGCAATATAAATTCAGAAAAGCCGCGGATCTATTTATAGAATTATCCAGAGAAGGTAATCGGTATTTTGATGAGAAAGCTCCATGGAAAACCAGAAAGGACAACATTCAGGATTGTGCGAATACAATTTATATATGTATTCAGCTGACATTTACACTGGCAGCAATAGCCAGGGTAATTATTCCTGAATCCTCGGAGAAAATATTTAGAATGATTGGACAAAATGAAGATTCATCAAAAATATCGTGGGATGAAGGCGGAAGTTTTTTAGTAAAAGAAGGTTCAAAAATCACCAGTCCGGAGGTGCTATTTCGGAAAATTGATGATAAAGAAATAGAAGAGGAGTTAGCTAAATTGAACGATACAGATCAAAACATGGAAAACAATGCTGAACCTGCCAAGGCTGAAATTACATACGATGATTTTGCAAAAATTGATTTTAGAACAGGCAAGGTACTGGAAGCTGAAAAAGTGGAAAAATCGGATAAACTTATTAAGATGTTGGTGGATTTTGGATCAGAAAAACGTCAGATAGTCGGAGGAATAGGTAAAGATTATACCCCTGAACTTCTGATTGGTAAAAATGTAGTGGCTGTATTTAATTTGAAGCCGAGAAAGCTGATGGGTCTTGAATCTCAGGGTATGCTTTTAGCGGCAGAATCTGAAAACGGGTTAAGCCTTCTATGCCCTGATAAGGACATTATACCGGGTAGTCCTGTATCTTAGACTAAGAGGTCCCTTACTTGAAATTTATTATTTCAATAGTAATACTTATATCCATATTTGCCAGGCCGGGTTTTGCCCGGTATGAATTTATCCCAAAATATGCGGATATTGTCGTCAGACTGTCCAGTGTGAAAAAAGGTATTTCACTCATAAGGTATTTTGTTTCCTCATTTTATAATAAAAAACAATCAGAAAATATGTTAAGTAAATTGGCGCGTGATTTTAAAAGTGATTACGGAAATTCACTTTTAACCCTTCCTTCTTTAAAGAAGTTGGGTATTGATCCTGAAAAGGAGTTTGTTTATTCCTTTACAGCCGGAAGAAAAAAGATATTTACTCTTACTTTCCGGATGCTTAAAAGAGTATCAAATCTTGATCCGACCGTTAGTATTTTAAAATCATTTATTGGGGATGATGCCAGGAAGTCATACGGCTATTTTGCCGGGATAAGGTATATTAAGCTTTCGGCCGGCAGTAATGGCTTTGGTTTTTATATATACAGATGGAAAAAGAGATTGATAATCACAAATCATTATCAGGGTATGATTTATTCATATTATGCAAGATTTGGAGGTATGAACAGTCTTCCCGCAAAACCCGGGTTTAGAAAACTAATAAATATGAAAACAAAATGGAACGCGTCCTGGATTTATTTAACCAGAGAAGGCGGTATTTCACTTTTTGGAGAAGCCATGGAATTTGTTGACTTTTTCCGGGAATATAATCCGCTTTACTTTTTTAAAGATTGGCTCGTAGTTTTTTCATTAGACAGACCCGGTAGAAGCAAGTACATTAAAAAACTTAAAGTAAGTTTAATGTTTCTGATGACCGGAAGATGGAATAAATATGAAAACTTTTTTACAAGCGTCATAAAAAATAATTCAAAATATATTAAGACCATTAATTTTAACGCTCAAGATATTCCTCTTCATTTAAGAGTGAGAATAAAACCGCGAGTATTATATAACACAATTTTATCTGATATTTCTTATTTATCAAAGCGGAGATTTTTAAAATCATATTACAAATTGGGCTCTATACTTGGAATGGACCTGAATGCTTTCTTATTAAACAATATATCAGGAGATATTTCTTTATTTCTTTTCGGGCTTAAAAAAGCTCCGAATCAGGTTTCTGATATGGTATTCAAGGTTTTTTTATTAAAACCTTATTTGATGAAGCTCTTTCTAAAACGTCTTAAAGAAAAAAAAGAAGTGTCTTTAAATAAAATCATGATAAATAAAAAAGAAATCTATGAAGTCCGCTATTCAAGTCCCATTGCTTTTTTAGGTTCTACGACTTACTTTTTATTTAAAAGAAATTATGTCTGGATTGCCACCGGGAAGAAGAGTATGAAATGGGTGGTTGATGTTCCTGAAGCACGAAAAAGGGCAATGATGAGAAAAAAAAGATGGACGAAGATG
>JAGLSM010000350.1 GCA_023135745.1 Spirochaetota bacterium
ACCAGCTTTACCGTAACATGATGTTCGGCCCAGCCCAGATTAAGAGGGCCTTCCGCTAATCCGTTATTGACAAAATAATCGTTTGTTCTAATCCAGTCTTCCCCTGCAAGTTTTCTCAGATCATCTAGAATCCATTCCTGCGGTTTCATGCTTGTGGCCAGGTGGACATAACTGGGAGTGAGTTCTATTGAATTTTTCTCGTCGAAGTTAAATATGATTTTTGGAGCCAGTGACATTGTTATAGAATTAACGTAACCTTCCCCGTTTCCTGCCATTTGGAAAACATAAAGAGCGGAAAGCTGTTCAATATATTTATCAGAAGTAAGCCATTTCCAGTCATTGAAGAAATATTCAGGTATCAGCATTGTATCGGGAGCTATTGATGCCTGCTGTATCATACCTGTAAAGTCAAAATTAAAAAGCTGCTGTTTTTTTCCATAACGTATTCTGGTAGTAAACCTTAGATTAGGGTCGTGAAACTGTTTCTCAACAGCATGTCCGTATAATTCGTCTGAAGCTATACCGTGAAGATATCCTCCTCCGGGCAGACTTGGGATATAAGTCATATCGTAAAAAGGTTTTTTTGCCTTAATTCCTTCACTTTGAACATAACCGGCATAAAAAAACACATCGAAATTATTATCCTTGTCAATTACACTTCCATAGCTTACCTCAATTGATCTTTGCCATCCGGAAAAGCCGACTCCGAATTTCGACCAAAGTCCTTCTCTGCTTGTTCCGGTTGGAGTTATCACATTTATAAAATTGTTAATGGCTCCCGATCCGTGAAGAATTGCTCCGGGACCAAGAATAATTTCAACTTTTTCGATGTCTCCCATAAGAGGCAGGTTATAATCAGGACGGCCGGAAGTAGCACGGAAATTCAAATGGATACTGTCTCTCATCATAAGGGTTTTTCCATTGCTGTCAACGCTTAACCCTCTGACTCCTATAATATCTCCAAATGTCTGGTGTCCGCCTACATACATACCCGGCATGTAATTCATAATCAGATCTGACAGGCTTATAATGTTGTTTTGTTCGATAAATCTTTGAGAGAAAATACTAATATGTCCGGCAGCTTTTTCAGGATCAATCTCAAAAAAGCTGGCCGAAAGTACTTTTATTGAAAGAAGATCCTTATACGATCCGTTTCCCAACAGACTTATTGTTTGGAATAAAAGGAATACAAGTAGAAGTATTAAACAAAATGGTTTCTTCATTGGATTCCCTTGGTTTATTTGTTCATTAAGCTCATCCAGTCTAAATGAGTATTCAGTAAATTTCAATGATTAAATAAATGTGTGCTGGCTTATTTTATAAGAAATGCCCTTTTAATTATTACATGTTGGACAGGTACATTTCTATGCCCCATTCTTGAAGTTGTTTCTACTTCTTCAATTGAATCAACTACAGAAAATCCTTTTATGACCTTTCCAAAAACACAGTATCCCCAGCCCCTTCTTGATTTGCTTTTAAAATTTAAAAAGGAATTGTTCTTTGTATTGATAAAAAACTGAGATGTGGCGGAATGGGGGGCGGAGGTTCTTGCCATAGCAATTGTATATTTATCATTATTGAGTCCGTTATCCGCTTCATTGAGTACAGATGATCCTGCAGATTTTCTGCTCATATTCTGCTTGAGTCCTCCGCCCTGTATCATAAAACGCTTGATTACTCTGTGAAAAATAAGACCGTTATAATAACCGGTCTTTACGTATTTAACGAAATTTGCTGTTGTTAAAGGGGCTTTTGAAATATTAAGTTCCAACACAATTCTGCCCTTGGTTGTTATCAGTACTACTTTGGGATTAACCGGTTCAGCAAAAATAAATTGTGTTGTCAATACTGAGATTAACAAAATCAATGATAAAATTTTCTTCATTATTATCTCCTGGTTTAAAATAATTAGTTAAGCATGTAATAGTCATATTTAAAAATTTAAAATAAGTGATTAATAGAAATAATGTATTTATTAAAAATCATAACAAATACTGTTTTTATCTCTAATTACTTTTATTTTTTAAATAAACAATCATCTATAAGGAATAATAATATGAATAATAAAATAAAAATACTTTTTTTATGTACAGGGAATTCCTGTAGAAGTCAGATGGCTGAGGGGTGGGCTAAAAACTTAAAATCGGATGTTATCCTCGCGTATTCAGCAGGTATAGAAACCCATGGTTTAAATCCTTTGGCTGTGAAAGTTATGTCAGAATCCGGAGTTGATATTTCAGATCATAAAAGTAAAAATACCAATGATTTAAAACATGAGTTTGATTATGTAGTAACAGTTTGCGGACATGCCGATGAAAACTGCCCATATTTTCCTGCAAAGACACGTGTTATCCATCATGGATTTGATGATCCTCCTAAATTAGCATCAAATGAAGACACTGAAGAAGCTAAACTAAAACATTATAGAAGGGTCAGGGATGAAATCATGGAATTTGTAAATACCCTGCCTGATAGTTTAATAAAATAACACGATTATGCAGTTAGCTCAG
>JAGLSM010000351.1 GCA_023135745.1 Spirochaetota bacterium
TATACTGACTATCCGCGTACTCTCTCGCAAACCCTCCGAGGCCTGTTCCAAAGGGTAAATTCCTAACTGCTGTATCAATAGTATTTTTCCAGATAAAGATCCGGCCTGTTATTGAATTGCTTCCAGAGATATGCTTGATAATTGATTTATTGGATTGAAGTACAGGAATAAAAATAGTTACGAAAATCAAAGCTGCCGCCAACCCGGTGATAATGAACTTGTATTTTTTTATAATGTTTTTTATAACGGATTTAAAACTCACACTTTTTGCGCGGCTGTATAAAAATATATACAGTACAGTTCCCGCGGTTAGAAGAATAATACCGCTCCTGGAAAAGGTAGAAAAAATACCAAAGACAATTATGAAAAACGACAGTAAATAAAGCTTTTTTACATTTTTTCTCTTTTCATTAAAAAGCAGATTTATTGTTAAAAATGAAACAGGAAGAAGGAAGTCCACAACAAAATTCGGATTACCAAGAGTTCCGAAAATTCGCCAAGTCCCGTCAATTCCTCCGGAAAACATAAAAGCAAATCCAAAAAACTGCATGAGTACTATCAGGGATTCTATTGTACCGGCTATTACAACGGCTTGAATAAACCGCAGGAGTTTTGTATTCAGCGAGTCATCATTATGATAGAATAAAACAAAAACAAGAAAGAAGCAAAAAGCGCCGAAAATAGGCAGCAATTCTTTTAATCCATTGAGAACCGCCCCTGAAAAAAATATTGAAAAAGAAGCGTAAGCGATAAACAGTGACAGGTAAATTATTTCTTTTTTAATGATAAATTTAAGCTGTTTTTTAAGAACAAACCACAGTATCCCCAGAAACAGGATAAGCAATCCTCCAATGGATAGAGTGAAGTCCTTTATAGCGGGAAAGGAAGCTGTATATTGAGAAATAAATATCAGCGGAAGAAGGAATATAAAAAAGATAAATAAAAAATGAATGCCTTTGGCAACTTTAACTTTCATTTTAAGGCTCCCTCTCCAAATAAAAGACCAACAGGATAAATATCAATCCAGTTATTTGAATCAGGATTTGAATCAGGATTTGAATCAATTGAAATATAGTCAGGATCAATAATGCTTTTCCTTATATATACAGCAAATCCAAGTGAGTTATCAGCTTTTCCTATAACACTTTCTTTAGCTATAAAAACACCTTCAGTCAAATTATGAGACTTAAGACCGGAGTAAAGTGTTTTGAAAACACCCTTATGAATAATCTCTACAGAAAAATCCACGGAGTTCATATTAAGTCTTCCTGTAAAACCTACTATTCCACCTTCTGAAGCTTTAATACTGACATTCGTTTTGATTTTAATTATTATGATTCCATGAGGTTCTCTTTCAGAGTCCCTGTATTTTATCTTATTTAAAACAGGGTTTGAAACAAGCCCTATGATATCGGATGAGGCACATGGAATAGAAAAAGATGTTCCCGGAATAGGATTAAGATGTTTAAAATACGATGAGATCTTAATAATTGATTGATTATGATTTTTTTTGAAGGTTTCTTCAGGATTGCATGCTGATGCAATACAAGTAATAAGAAAAAGCATAATAAATCTGAACTGCATAACGTCCCCCCGGATATATGAAAAATAATGTGCAGCGGGATAAGGAGCAAGAGTTTCATGTGTAAAAGAAAAAATTGTTTGTTTGCATTTAATTATACATCTTGACAGATTTTGCGCGTAACCGTACACTTAATAAAAAAATTGGGAAATCATGAAAAACGACTTATCTAAAGAACAGCTTGTAGAACGCCTTCTATCGGGAGAAGACATTAGTAAACTTGACCTTAGGGAATGCGATCTATCCGGAGTAAACCTTGTAGGTATTAATCTTGAAGGTCAGGATTTGGAGAAGGTTAATTTTGAAAAAGCTAATTTGCATAATGTGAATCTTGAAGGAGCCATTCTTGTAGGGGCAGTCCTTGATCATGCCAATCTTTATGCAGCGAATTTGAAAGGCTGCTACCTTAAAAGAGCAAGTTTAAAAAGCGCAAACCTTGATATGGCAGTTCTTGAAGAAGCCTATATGCTCGAAGCAAACCTGGAAAAGGCATCTTTAAAAGGCGCGTTCCTGCAAAGCGCCTATCTAAATGCCGCCAATTTAAAAAATACCGACTTGACTAACGCGGATATCACAGCGGCGAATCTTCAAAACGCAAATTTAAAAAATGCCGTAACGAAAGGCTGCAAAGGAACTAACAGCGCGTTTCTTAAAAACGCAATACTAAAAGGCACAACCTTAGGTTAAAATAACCCGCCTGTTAATTTTAAACATTAAACAGATCATTAAAATCTTTATTCTTGTCTTTAGATATCGTTTGTTTTTTTGATCCCGGTTTAAAATACTCGCATCGATTTTCTCTTTTTTTCTCAACTACTCTTTCAGCACTTGATTCCCTGCATCCGTTATAAGCTGCGGGATCATAATGAAGACAGTTTAAACAAACATGAAGAGCGGCATCGCAATCAGGACATCTATCCCTG
>JAGLSM010000352.1 GCA_023135745.1 Spirochaetota bacterium
GAAACCTGCTTACGGGAGTCAAAAGCTTCGTCAATTTTCATGTCATCAATGATTTTTTTCGCGTCAGGAAGTACAATTGCCGAATACATTTCTCCCATAGCTCCTGAACCGTATGAGAAAAACCCGATCCTGTCGCCTGCCTTAAGAGTTTCATCACTCTTGATAAGCCCGCATAATCCCACAAAGTTACTTGCTCCGTATGTTGAACCGACTCTTGTAGCATATCTCAATGAAGGCAATACTTTTTCATTGAAGCTTTCTCTTATTTCGGATTTTTTTCTTGGTCTATTCATGTTGCAAAGTATACGGTGAGCCTGAAAAGACATTCCGGGAAAAGGCATATGATAAATGTTGTTTTTAAAATATGTGTCAAAATCTATATCGCCGACAATTTCTTTATAATGCGAATACGCTCCTTCAAGAGCATCCATATAGCTGTAAAGACTTGTTTCATTGTTACCCATTTCCGCCTTTGCAGTAGGACGGAATGTATCGTATATATTTGTTGACCAAAAACCCTTTTTGTCGAGTTCGTATTCTACAACCTTAGGGTTATCACTCACAAGTATCGCAGCCGCGACACCGCCGAGAACAAATTCATGGTCCTTATTAAAATGCTTCCTGCTGAAGTCAGTCGCAATAACCAGAGCTTTCTTTCCATTGTTTAATCCTGATGCAATCCAGTTAATAGCTGAATCAAGAGCAGCAACTCCGCTGTAGCAGGCATGTTTTGTTTCAAAATTTCTCACATTATTGGGAAGACCCAGGAGTTCATGAATATTTGTTGAAATTGGTTTGCCGTAGTCAACCGATCCTTCCGTCCCCACAATAAAAAGACCAATATCTTTTTTATCTTCTTCTGTCAACATGGGTAGAGCGGCATTGGCGCCCATCGTCACCGTGTCCTCATAAGGGGGATTAATGGATCTTGTATCTATCAGATAATCTTTAAGTACTCTTTCGGGATCTCTGTCTCTTGCCTTTGCAAGATCCGTCTGCTCCATGAACAATGAACAACCGTATATGTTTATTTTTTCTATACCAACTTTTTTCAAGTAAAACTCCTTTAATATTGTCTTTTTTCTATTAAATATTCCCTTTTACACGTGATTTTTTATATCTCGCGAAGGCGCTAAAGGCGCAAAGTTTTTATATTTTTTATGATTTCTTAAATCCCTTCTTAGTGTCCTTAGTGTCTTAGTGGTTAATTATTTTACTATCAAGTTTTTTGTAACCACTAATAGCACAAAGTTTTTTTTCAAATAATCCATTGACTATCCTTATTATTCAGTTTTTAATTAAATCATCATTTATTAAGGTGCGTAAGTCAATCCGCCCGAGACCCGTATAACTTCGCCGTTTATAAAGCCGCCCTCATCAGAAGCAAGAAAATGAACAAGGCCCGCGATTTCCTCGGCAGTACCGGGTCTCTTTAACGGACAGTGTTTTAGCCAAAATTCATGAAGAGCATCTGCCATATGGTCCTTCGTCATTTCAGTCTGAACATATCCGACTGTTACAACATTGGCAGTTATTCCCTTAGCGCCGTATTCCTTGGCCAGGGTTTTTGTAAGTCCTATAAGTCCGGATTTACTTGCCGCGTAATTTATCTGACCGCTGCATCCATCCTGAGCAAGTGAAGAAATATTGATGATTCTCCCCTTCCTGTTGGATATAAAATGCATTAAAAAACTTCTAATTAAATAAAATGGTCCCGTAAGATTAGTCGCAATTACTTCATCCCATTCCTCATTGCTCATCACAACAGCAGCATTATTTTTTACAACTGCCGCGTTATTGACTACAGCATGTATTTCGTCAAAATCATCAATAGCCTTTTCAACAATATTTTCGCATTGATCAGCATCTTTTATATCCAGCTTATAAACTTTAACAGAGAGGTCTGCATTAATATCCTTGGCAAGTTTAATAGTTTCCTGCGCGCCCTTTTCATTTCCAACATAGGTAAAAGCGCAACCCCAGCCTTTTTCAACAAATTTTAATACAGTGGCTCGTCCAATACCTCTTGAACCGCCTGTTATGAATACATTCATTATTAATCCTTATAACGTTTGATTAGAGAGCAGCAATTTAAACCGCCAAAACCAAAGGAATTTTTTAACATAATATCTATTTGATGGTCTACAGGACCGTCCTTGCAAACGTCAAGATCAACTCCTTCGGCAAGTGTTTCAATATTAATTGTAGGATGAAGTTTACCGTTCTGCATCTGCATAATTCCGCCGATCATTTCAACAATTGGAGCCGACCAGCATACATGACCCAGCATGGATTTTGGAGCATTTAGTTTTAAATTGTAGGCATGATCGCCAAAGGCTTTTTTTATAGCGCTTATTTCTTTAACATCCCCAAGAGGAGTTCCCGTTGCATGGCAGTTTACATAATCTATTTCCTCAGGTTTAACACCTGTAATGCGCATCAGGTTCTTCATAAGAGCTGCCTGAGCTTCATCCGAAGGCGCCGGGAGGTGATTA
>JAGLSM010000353.1 GCA_023135745.1 Spirochaetota bacterium
AGGGGTTGAGGTTGATATTTGCAGAAAATGTATGGGTATATGGCTGGATCAGGGGGAATTAAGAGCTCTATATAATGAGCTGAATAAATAATGGATAGAAGTGATATCTCTGTTGTTATTAAACTTTTGCGGGAAAAGATCGGGGACTATGAAAACCCCATAGTAACTGCAATGTCATTGATAGGCAGAACTCCTTTTGCGATACTGATTACGACAATACTAAGCGCGAGAACAAAGGATTCAACTACAGGGGAAGCCTGTTCGCGTATTCTTAAAACAGCTGACACTCCGGAAAAAATGATTAAATTAAGCCGGGATAAAATTGAAAAATTGATATATCCTGTAGGATTTTACAGGGTTAAGTCTTCAAACGTTCTTAAGACCAGTCAAATGATTCTTGATAAATTTCAAGGAAAGGTTCCTGACACGATTGATGAGCTTGTTACTTTGCCGGGAGTAGGCAGAAAAACAGCTAATCTTGTTCTTACTCACGGATTTAAAAAACCTGCCATCTGTGTTGATATTCATGTTCATAGAATATCAAATAGACTGGGTTATATTGAAACTTCAACTCCGTATGAGACAGAAATGCTGCTTAGAGAGATACTTCCAAAAAAATACTGGATGATATATAATGACCTTCTTGTATCTTATGGACAAAATCTCTGCACTCCAATTTCTCCATGGTGCTCAAAATGCCCTGCTGCAGATATTTGTGACAGGGTCGGCGTAAAAACAAGAAGATAATAAAGTCAGCGCTGGGAGATAATTCAACATAGGATTTACAGGATTTAAATGGATAATGCTGATTAAAAAGAGAAGAAAATCAGGAACCTTGATTAATAGGAGAATGGACAATTTATAAGGTATTTGAATTATGGAATCAAGAAAAATAGAATCAAGTACATTTTGACTGTTACTCAGTATAAAAATCCAAGAAAGTAACTTAAAGAATAAATTTTGAAAGAGCTTCTTAGATTTACATCTCAAATAAGCATCCAAATCCGTGTCGAAAAAAATAAAAGGTTAGATGTGGATTGAAATGGATGATTTAGGCGATTGCTCCAAAAACTAATCCTTGATTTAATACCAGAAATACGCTTAAATAATGTAAAATAGTCATATTTAAAATGTGAGGTAATAATGTCTGAAATAATAGAAAAACAGGTCGAAAACGAAGATTCGAATGAAAACTCAAATGAAGAAAAAAAGAAACAAACCAATAAATTAGTATCATTAATCAAAAAGCTTCCATTTGAGATTTATATAGCCCTTTTATTTTTTATTTTAACAGCTCTTTTTATGTTGACTCCCATATACAGACAGCTTGAGCTTACGAGTTACGATATGCGTTTTCAGTTAAAAAAGAAGGTCAAGCAGACCAAAAAGGTAACTATTGTAGAAATTGATGACGCGGCTATTAAAAATATAGCCAAATGGGTATGGCGCAGGAACCTGCACGCGCAGGGTGTTAAAATTATGCAGGAATTAGGTGCAAGACAAATCCTGTTTGATATTGAATTTACAGAGCAATCTGCAAGGGCGGTGACAAAACAGGATAGAAAAAATTTCCCCATTGTGGTAAGGTCAAAACTCGATTCACTTAAAAATGAGATTGGTTCTCTTAAAAGATCAGTTTTAAAAGGAGACTTGAGAGATTTAAGTTTGAAACTTGGAACTTTCCAAAACAGCATTGAAAAGAGAAAAAAAGACATCCTTCAAACAATAACGAGTCTTGGACAGGATGATGATCTTATTTTTGCGCTTGCCATGAAGCAATTTGGAAAAGTCATAATACCAATAAGGGGATGGAGAGATACTACTAAAGAAAAGACAGAACCTGTTACTCTTGAATATGTGTACAATAACTATGGAATTAAGTCTTTGTGGAAAAAGAGCTTTAAAAAAATAAGTAAATTTACCAGGATAGATGTGCCGAAAAATCCTCTTCACCGTGCGCCGTATAGGCTTGGATTTACAAACTCTGATTCTGATGAGGACGGGGTTAGACGAAGGATACTTCTTTTCAGCAGATACAGAAAGATGCTGTTTCCGCAATTGGCAGTTGCTTCATTGTTCGATATTCTGGGAATTGCTCCAAAAGACATTGCTATAAACCCCGGATCATCTGTTGTTCTTAGAAATGCCCTTCTTCCGGGAGAAAAAAAACGTAGAAACATAAAAATCCCGACAGATTCGAAAGGGATGATGATGATCAACTGGACAGGAGACTGGTCCAGGAGTTTCTCGAGAATTTCTTTTTACAACCTTTTTGATTACTGGAAGTCTAAGGAAAATTACCTGAAGGTGTTGTCTGATCTTGACAATAATATTTTTAACGGGCAGGGCAATATCGCTTTGAAATTGAAAATGTTTCAGGAATTGGCGGGTCTTGAAAAGGCTGGGAAGCTTCTTACAGTAGAACAGAAAACTGAAAAATTGGCACTGGAATCATTTATTACAAATATAGGGGGACAGGAAATAGATGCCC
>JAGLSM010000354.1 GCA_023135745.1 Spirochaetota bacterium
CACCGGCACGGCGCCGCAGTGCTCTATAACATTAACCGTCGCGGCGAAGGTATAAGGCGTTGTAATAACCTCATCACCCTCTCCTATACCAAAAAGCCTCATTGACAGTTCAAGACCCGCCGTTGCCGAGTTCAAACATGCTACCGCATCTACATAAAGGTAATCTTTCAGTCTTTCTTCAAATAAGGCAGTTTTGGGACCTGTGGTTATCCAGCCTGATTTCAATGTATCTACAACTTCTTTTATAGCGTTGTCACTGATATTTATTTTACAAAAAGGAATTTTTCTCATAATTTAAACCGCGTATTCAAACACAAGGTCGCGTATTTTTTTTATCTCTCCGGCCTTATATAATAAGTTGAATCTGTTTTTAAACTCATCAAATCTCTTCCTGGTAAGCGCGTGATCATCCTGATCTGAAACTGACAGTTTAGAAAATTTTGTCGATTTGAGATTTTCCCCGAAAGTCAATAATTCTTCTGTCATTTTTTCTCCGGGACGAAGACCGGTAATCTGAATTGGAATTTCGTCAGTTGTAAATCCGTATAGTTTTATCAGTTTTTCAGCAATGTCGTAAATTTTCCGAGGACTGCCCATATCCAGTATAAAAAGCTTTCCTGAATCAAGAGTCACGGCCTTTATCACAAGTCTCGCGGCCTCCCGAATTGACATAAAATATCTCTCCATGTCCCTATGTGTCACAGTCAGTGGTCCGCCTTTTTCAATCTGGTTAATAAACAAAGGAAGTACCGAACCTCTGCTTCCAAGAACATTCCCAAACCTGGTTACGATGAATTTTGTTGCTTCTCCGTTCATACCCAGGACAAGTCTTTCTCCAATCCTCTTTGAAGCTCCCATTACAGATGAAGGATTAACAGCCTTGTCTGTTGAAATATAGACAAATTTCCTCACGCCAAACTGTAGAGAAAGTTCAGCCACAATTGACGTTCCAATTATATTATTTTTCACAGCCTCATCCGGGAAGTCCTCCATAAGAGGAACATGTTTATGAGCAGCAGCATGAAATACATGTGTCACATTTTCTTCTGTGATTACTTTTGAGAGTTTATTCCTATCCTGTATATCAGATATCTGACAGCTGAAGTTACTAAATCCCATAAGCTCACTTTTTATTTTGAAGATACTGTTTTCTCCATGACCAAGAGCAATTACTTTTTTTACAGGAAGGTTTAAAAGCTGACGGCATATCTCCGAACCTATTGATCCGCCGCCGCCTGTAACAAGAACAACAGCATTATTAAATAATGGACTAAGTTCAGCCGGATCAAAACCGACCTCTTCCCTTCCAAGTAAATCTACCGGCTTAATTTTTCTTATCTGACGCCAATGAACATCACCCTTTATAATTTCCTCAAGTCCAGGAACTATCTTTACAGTCACGGACAGCCCCGCAATCTCATCAAAAATGTGATTAATCTGAGCGGATGTAGCCGATGGAACAGCAATTATTACAAGGTTTATTTCTCTTAGCCTTATAACTTCCCCTATAGAAGAAACCGGACCGAATACAGGATATCCATACGCTTCTTTAATGCCGGCGTTATCATCTAAAAACCCGATAACCTTGTAGTGAGTTTTTATCGAAGTCCGGGTTTGTATTTCCTCAGCAACCATAGCCCCTGCCTGACCGGCTCCGATAATTAAAGTGTTTTTTTTCATAGACATTTTTCCGAGATACTTTTCCGCCTAGTAGGCATTTTTACCGAGAATACCTTTAAGAACAGTCAAAAAGATAATCTTGAAATCAAAAAAAATTGACCAGTTTCTCATATAATAAAGATCCGCCCTCAGACGCTTACGGATGGATGTATCACCCCTCCATCCGTTAACCTGGGCCCAGCCTGTTATACCGGATTTAATAAAATGTCTCTCCATATATTTAGGTATATCCTTTTTAAACTTTTCAACGAAAAACGGACGCTCAGGTCTGGGTCCTACCATACTCATCTGTCCAATAAAAACATTAAACAGCTGCGGCAGCTCGTCAAATGAAGTCTTTCTTATAAACTTTCCTATACGGGTTATCCTGGAGTCATTTTCCTTTGTCCATATAGTATCAGACTTTGTCTTATCCTGGATTTCCATTGTCCGGAATTTCATCATCTTAAAAATTTTTCTGTTATAACCCAGCCTCTCCTGTAAAAAAAACACAGGACCCTTTGAGGTTATTTTTATTAATAGAGAAATCAGTATCATTAAAGGAGAAAAAACAATAATCCCGATTAGTGCGGTAATAATATCAAATATTCTTTTTACAGAAAGATTGTACCATTGATCAAGCGGGTTGATACTGACAGATACAATGGGAATATTTCCTCCAAGCATTGTCATCCGGTTTCTGGAAGTCAATAGTGAAAATATATCGGGGACAAGTTTTACCTTTATCCCTTCTTCTTCACAAATATCAATTGAAGACTGTGTGGTTGTATTACCCTTGCTTGACATTACTATG
>JAGLSM010000355.1 GCA_023135745.1 Spirochaetota bacterium
CCCCACCCTATCCCCCTTCCCTCAAAGGGAATGGGGAAACTTATGCTTTAGTATTTTCTGCAAGGTCATTTTTATTTTACTTTGAGACTTTTAAATCAAATAAATGGATTATTATTTTTTCTTTAAAAAGTTTTATGAGAACAAACAGATGTTTGTCCTTAGAAGGCTAAAATTGCTTCACCGGAAATGTTGAGTTTACAAACAGTATTCTGCTTACCAAAAAAGCCTGCTTCTGAAACAGTTGTAAATAGTTTTAGTCACTAATTATTTCAACAATTCCCCTTCCCTCAAGGGAAGGGGTTAGGGGTTAGGTCTAACAACATGCATTACCCTTATTTTACCTGTATCCCGATATTTCTGACTGCAGCAGAACCTGAGTTGTTCTTAACTGCTACATAAAACCTGTATTTACCGCTCTTTTTTGGGACTTGAACTAAAACATTACTTCCGCTGCCCTTTACACGTGCTTCAATTCTTTTATTAACGTAGTATTTCAAGATATTTTCCTGTGAGGTTGAAAAAAAGTACTCGTAACTAAGAACTCCGTCCCCTTTATACAAAATACCGGTTTTTACCTTCATCCATTCACCGGGTCTTAGTCCATCTTTCTTTGAGATATCAAAAGAAGAAATTAAAGGATAATGAATTTTATTTTTAATCCCTTTGAAAATTTTGTAAACTTCCCAATACGCCGCTCTTTTATACTTGCCGTAATTAATATTCCACCAGGTCAGGGATTCCTGAGATGTCTCTCCCAGATGAAAAACAAAAATTCCAAATACAGATTTTGTGTATTGCATTGATTCTTTTACACGGTTTTTAATTATGACTGCAGTAATATGATCGGGCAATTCTATGCTTATTCCATTTTTATATTTAGGTCTATCCCATTGCCCCATCTGACCTACTTCAGTAATCATGATGGGCTTATTTAGTTTCTTCCCATTAAATTTCAAGTGTTCACACATAAATAATGATGTAGAAATACCGCCATAAAGATTAATACCGAATATGTCAACTTCCGGAACATATTTTACTATGTACTTAAGTCCATGAGTAAAAGATGATGTGTAAATAACCGGATGATTCTTATCTATTTTTTTTATTTCGATAATAAGCTCTTTTAGGAATTTCGCAAAAGCAATTCTTTCACGCTCATTCCTGGTAAAGAAAAATACCTCATTACCCACATTCCAAAAAGCAATTGCAGGATGATCCTTGAATTTCCGTACATAGTCCAATGCTTCCTTTTTTACTTTATTCCGGTATTTATGGTCTGTTATATAGCTATATACCTTTTTTTTAACCGGATGAAGCCAGATACCCGCGCTTACATAAAGACCCAGCCTGTTGGCTTCATCAAGATACTTTTTTGTACCCTGATCTATGCCCCATGTTCTTACGGCATTTGCCCCAAGCTCTCTTGCCATTCTAAGATAATTTTGACCTTTTGCTCCAAAGGCAATTCCGGTACCGGCGCCTTTAATGCAGGTCTTACGTCCATTGATAAATAATTTGTATTGCCCGCTGGATTTTTCAATTTTTACTATATTACCGCCTGTTCGAGGTTTTAGATTATCAGTTTTTACAGCAGTTTTACAACCCTGATGTAAAAGAATTGGAATCAAAAAGATAAGAATTTTATTGAGTATTGATTTCATGGTTTTGACTGACCTCTCATTACTTATTTTAATTTACTTATTAGTTATTCAGAAAAATAAATATCATCAAGATAAAAAGTGCATCCCTTTGGGTTAAGTACAGGATTTAAGACAATACAGAATCCTCCTATAATGTGACGCAAATCAACATCCTCAAGGTTTAGTGCATACCTCTTCCATTTCCTGGTTAAAATTTGCGGACCGATATTTTTATGGCCTGTATCATAGTAAGTATTCCCTATCAAACCGCCCAATTTAAATGCAACAATCTCTCCACCTTTTTCACCTCTTGCATAGAAGTATAGTTTCTTTGCTCCGGTTAGATTATATCCGCCAATAAGGCTTGCAACACTTCCCCAGTTACCGGCTGGACTCTGCCAAAAAATTCCGGCCCAGCCCCGTTTCTGCAGCATTTTAGCGGAATAACCAATTTTAATGGAAGAAGTCCCATTTTTTGGATTCTTACGCCAGTTTTTATTTATTTTTAAATCACTATGATTACCCATGAAGCCGGTTGGGTAATAATTATAACATTTAATATTCTGATATATATAAAGAGGAAAAACAGCTTTTTTGACTTTATTGAGATAGGGAAAGGCTGTTATTAATATAGATATTGATAAAATTGAGAGAACAATTGTTATTTTAAGCGGATTGACTATCTTAATCTTCATTATTAAACTCCAATATTTTAATTACCTATGTTATAAAAATATAAGCCTATTTGTAAATGTCAACATCTTAATAATTATACGTTGCACAACCCTATTTTTTGAAAAACACAAACTC
>JAGLSM010000356.1 GCA_023135745.1 Spirochaetota bacterium
AAATTCCCGCAGGTTGTGAATCTGCATCATGGAACGCAAATCCCGCTCCAGATATGTTTGCATATAACTGGAATACCAGATACGCTGATTGATAGTTTTATTAACAAGAAGCTCAGGATAACTACCTCTAAGGAGGTAATTAGCCAAATCAGGAATAATTTTTCTCTCTTTTATTTGAAATGTGGGTAGTGTAAGAATCGCAGCCCTACCTGCCAAAGATTCTGAAATGTTTTTCATAACAACAAATTGCTGTGAACCGGTTATAAGCCACTGACCAGGTTTTCTATCCCTGTCAACAAGAATTTTAATATAGGGAAGCAATTCAGGCATTAATTGTATCTCATCAATTATAACCGGTTTCCGCTGATTTTCCAGATAGCTTAAAGGGTCATCCTGTAATAGTTGGCGAAAAGCCGGATCATCCAGCTGAATAAAAGTCGCCTGTTTATTGTTGTATAAATTGTTTAAAAGAGTACTCTTACCGGATTGTCTGGGTCCGGTAATTACAATAACAGGGAAGGAACGAGCGGCCTGTTTTATTGTTTTTTCAATCAGACGGTTAAGATACATATTGACCAATTTAACATATCATGTTAAATTGGTCAAGTAAAAAATCATACACTCTATAAAGTAAGGGCGTATTGCATGGCCCCAACATCCGTCGAATCACGGTTGGTGAACCTGCTTGCACTGAGCTATTAGTCGAAGTGTCGAACCTCTGTGATCCTCTTCAGGACACCCATCAGATTATCAGCAAAATTCTTCGCATTGTCAAACCCGACTTTCTTCCAGATAACCTTCCCGTCAGGACCGAGAATGAGAACCCATGGAAGACTCTTTACTCCAAATCTCTTTTGCAGGAATTCCTTGTGTTTGTCATAATTCATCTTGAGTGTTATGAAATTCTTTTTTAGGTAATCCCGAAGCTCAGGCCTATTCAGGATCTCTGTTTCCATTTTTTTGCAGATAGCACACCAATCGGCATAGAGATCCAGAAAAACAGGTTTGCCTTTTTTCTTCGCCTCTGTCATTGAAAGACTATAATTATCCGACCATTTCAATTTTTCCTGATTGGATGCAGCTATAAAAAAGACAGTTAATAAAACCAAAAGAACCGCTAAGATAATTGAATGGACCTTCCCGCTTGAGCCGTACAACTTTTTTAATTTTATCGCGGCAAGAATAAAAGATACAGAAACAAGTACAGCAAAAATAATCCAGAATACCGTTAATCCGCCGAACAAAGTCTTGACAGCCAAATCAATAAAATAAAATGCGGAGCCCAGAACAAGTACTCCCAGTACAATCTTGATTCGGACCATCCAGTTACCCGACTTTGGAAGCTTTGATGCCGACTGGGAAAAAACAGCTAAAAACATAAATAAAAATCCCATACCAATAGAAAAACCCATCATCAGGAGTGTTCCATACAGAACACTTCCCTTTTGTAATACACCTGTAAGTAAAAAGAATATAATCGGACCTACACATGGGGAAGCAACCAGGCCGGTCGCGATACCCATAATAAACGGCCCCATGTATCCTTTTTTTGATGATGAAGCCGGCCTGTTCTGTAATTTACTCAGAAAGCCCGGCATCTTTATCTCAAAGACATCAAACAGGGACAGGGCAAGCAGAAAAAACAAAAGTCCTACAAGAACAAAAAATACCGGAGTATTTGTAAGCTCACCAAAAAGACTGCCGGTAAGCCCCGCCAAAACACCAAGCAATGTATATACGATAGACATACCCGCGACATAAACAAGTGCAGTCATAAATCGGCCTCTTGCCTTACCGCCCCCTCCTTCCGACATTTTGGAAAAATAGCCGACTGTTATAGGAATTACAGGATATACACATGGTGTAAGACTCGCGAGAAATCCGCCAAAAACAGCAAGCAAAAAAGCAATGAGAGGATTCTGCAGGTTTTCTTTTAAAAGAAGCTTTATTTTTTCACTGAAGCTGATATCTTTTTTATTCTCTTTAGCTTTAGATATTTCATTCTTTTTTAAATTCCTGTTTATTAATGTTTTTTTCAACAAACCGTATGCTCTGACCCTTATCGTTACAGGAATGTAGCATACTCCTTTGGCTTCATTGCATAACTGATATTTGACTATTATCTCAAGTTTGCTCTTCACTCCTTTTTTTGTGCTGCCCCATGATATAACCGGAATAAAAACCCGGACATGTCCCTTTATTATTAACTCTTTTTCCTTTTTGATTCCTTTTGGAAAAACAGGCTTACCGAATTTTACAATACTGTTATCGGCAGAACGAATTGTAACCGGAATCGAGTATGGAGAAGATAAATAAGCGTAATGATTTTTTGGAATGCTTAGACTTAGATTAACGCCTTTGTCATTAAAACCGGCTTTGAAGCTAATAACAGGATTACTCTGGGCAGCAGTTATAACCGGAAGTATCAAAACCAGCGCAAGTATTAAAT
>JAGLSM010000357.1 GCA_023135745.1 Spirochaetota bacterium
TTCTCCTGCTGCTATTATCATTTTACCCAGAGGAGGGTGCGGTTCCATAAACATAACTCCGTTTATATACTTTTGTGCTGAGGCTATGTGGTAATTTTCATCCCAGAATACATAATTAGGAAACTGATAATATGAAAAAAATGTCACAAGTGATAGTATAAGAACAATAGCTGCCGCGGTAATCAGGCGCTTTTTTTCACTATTTTCTGTTTTTTTTCTTAGTTTGACTGCGGCTGCAATAATTAAGATAATGATAATTAAATAAATGACTGTGTATATAACGGTTCTCTTAACATTGTAGATGTAACCTCTTTTAACAGTTGAGAGTTTGCGTGAAATACTTCCGGCTGTGTTTACGAGACGGCCTTTAACTTTCGATTTTTTATCGCAGGTGAAGTAAATCCTGTAGTTGTTTCTAAATTTTGGGAGTGTATTTTTTACGGTATAAATTATACCGGCTTTGTCTTTTTTAATACTTAGGATTTTAAGTTCAACCGGCAGGACAGCCCTGATTAATGGAATAATAGAGCGGTCAAAAGGGTAGATTGAAATTTTACCTTTATTTTTTATCCGGATTGGTTTTATTTGAATTGATGCGTTAAGCGGGACTCGAAATGCCCCTCCAAAGTCAAATATAGCGCTTGAAATATCTGATATTAATGTATTCCGGTTGTTGTAAATCAGGATGCATGATATATTGAAGCTTCCTTTTAATAAAGGCATAGCAATTTTCAGGGGCAAGGTTTTTTCACTATTTGCTTCTATTGTTTTTCTTATGGTGTTTGTATTGGCTGTCCTGTTAAACAGGACAATAAGTTTTGAAGTAGAAAATTTGGTTTTTCCGGTATTTTTTACCTTTAGATAAAAGTTTCCATTTTTTTTGATAATATCTGTTTTCAATGAAATTGTTAGCGCTGATAAATTTATCGATAACATTAAAAACATTGCGGCAAAGATCGTTTTGAATATTGAATAATTCCGGTTTGACAATTTTTCCTCCAAAGAGATATGATTGGATTAATTTTGTTAGTCTGTATAATTCTATCCAAATTTTAATGTATTGTAAACAAGCAGCAATAAATTTCTTGTTGCAAAAAAAATAGCTATCTTTAGGCGTATCGAATTTTATTAACTTTAAAAGAAAAAACCAAATCGGTTATGGATTGGCGGATAACTATGGCTAAGAAAAAAACTCAAATTTATTTATCTATTGTAGTTCCTGTTTATAATGAAGAGGAATCCATCATTCCTTTTTATGAGAGGACTATTAAAGTTATTAAAAAACTTAAAAAAACTTATGAAATTATATTTATTAATGACGGCAGTACGGACTCAACTTATAATGTTCTTAACAAGCTTCATAAAAAAGACAGGAATGTAAAACTTCTGGATTTCTCAAGAAATTTTGGAAAAGAGATTGCGCTTACTGCCGGGCTTGATGCTGCATCGGGAAGCGGAGTTGTTCCAATTGATGTGGATCTGCAGGACCCTCCGGAGCTAATCCATGAAATGATAAAAAAATGGAAATCCGGCTACGATGTTGTATATGCAACCAGGACATCACGCCGTGGTGAATCCTTGTTAAAAAAAGTAACTGCATTTATTTTTTACAAGGTAATCAGGGTTTTTACAAAGTTCAACATTCCGGCAAATACAGGTGATTTTCGTTTAATGGATGAAAAGGTTGTAAGGGCTCTTGGAGAGTTAAGAGAGCATCATAGATTTATGAAGGGTCTTTTCAGCTGGGTCGGGTATAAGCAGACCTGTGTTGAGTACCAGAGGGATCCTCGTTTCGTGGGAACAACAAAATGGAAATACGGTAAACTTATCAACTTTGCAATTGAAGGCATTACATCATTCAGTTATATACCGCTGAGATTTTCTACTTATTTAGGATTTACAATATCGATTTTCAGTTTTTTATATGCAGCTTTTCTGATAACAAAAAAGCTTATATATGGAGTCTCTGTTGCTGGGTATCCGTCAATGATGGTTGCCATATTGTTTCTCGGTGGAATACAGCTGCTCAGTATAGGGGTTATCGGAGAATATGTGGGTAGAATATACAACGAGACAAAAAATCGGAAGCTGTATTTTATCAGGGAGACAAAGGGTATAAAAAATACTAATGATGTTAAAAAGGTATAATCAGTTTTATAGACTAAGTAATTGAATTTCTTGTGCCGATCAGGATCAAATAGATTAGCCAGATTATCTCGAGTGAAAATAAGGCGATTAAACTAAGATTAACTGTTTTTTTGATTTTAATGAATCTTTGTCTAAGGAAATCAAGACCAAAGGCTATTATCAGACTAATAACAGCAAAGCTTGGAATAAAGTATCTGAAATCAGTATTGCATGCTGAGGGATACATTAATGAAAAATTGATTATCAAAATCAAATTAACCATTATAACAATGAATAAGTATCTGATAAAAACGGGCTGT
>JAGLSM010000358.1 GCA_023135745.1 Spirochaetota bacterium
AAGGCTGTGCCGGTTTCTTTCAGGGAAGGTTCGCTTGCGCTTGGTGCGACTAAGTGGTATACAATCAGAAAAAATGTTCTTCCCTACGCGATTCCCGGGATTATAACGGGAGGTATCCTGGGTCTCGCAAGAGCCGCAGGTGAGACAGCACCGATTCTGTTTACGGGAGCGGCATTTTCTCTGCCGTCCCTTCCCGGAAGTGTGATGGATCAGTTCATGGCTCTTTCATACCATATATATATACTAGCGACACAACACGAAAAAATAGAACTTGTCCGTCCGCTCGCGTACGGTACGGCTCTTGTTTTAATAGGACTTGTGTTTTTGCTGAGTTTGTTCGCGATTATTCTAAGAATTAAAATCAGGAATAAGGGAATAGTTAACTATTAACGGAGATAAATTATGGAAAAAATTAATGTGAAAAATATGGATTTTTACTATGGAGACAATCAGGTGTTATGTGATGTTTCTTTAGGCATTGAACAAAATCTTGTAACCGCGTTGATCGGTCCATCGGGATGCGGTAAATCAACTTTTTTAAGGTCATTAAACCGCATGAATGATTTAATACCGCATACACGTGTAGAGGGTGATGTAGTTGTAAACGGAATGGATGTAAATGACAGTGATCTTGATGTTGTTGACCTGCGAAGTTCTGTCGGGATGGTTTTTCAAAAATCCAATCCTTTTCCAAAATCAATTTTTGAAAACATTTGTTACGGTCCAAAAATCAATGGGATAAAGGATAAATGGGAATTAAAAAAAATTGCTGAAAGGACATTGAAGCAGGTCGGCCTATGGGATGAAGTCAAGGACAGGCTGCATGATTCCGCGCTTATACTTTCCGGCGGTCAGCAGCAGAGACTCTGCATAGCCAGGGCAATTGCCATACAGCCGGATATCCTGTTAATGGATGAACCTGCCTCAGCTCTTGACCCAATTGCAACAACCAGGATTGAGGAGTTAATTCTCGAATTAAAAAAAGATTATACAATTGTAATTGTTACTCATAATATGCAGCAGGCAGCAAGGATATCAGATAAAACTGCCTTTTTTTATATGGGAGAATTGATAGAATATAATGACACACAAAAAATATTTACAAATCCTGAAAATAAACGTACAGAAGACTATGTAACCGGAAGATTCGGTTAAAGGGAGAAAATTATGCAGATTCATTTGGATCATGAACTTGAGTTATTAAAAAAGGAACTTGGAATAATGTGCAACATGTCAGTCGAGTCATTGACATTGGCTGTAAGGTCGCTAAAAAATAAGGATCACATTCTTGCCAAGAGAGTCATTAATGAAGACCGTGATATTGACCTAATGGAAAACAAGATCGACGGAATGCTTCTGGCAATTCTTGCCCTGCAGCAGCCCTTTGCCATTGATTTAAGGTTTATCGCGGCTGCCATGAAAATTAATAATGACCTTGAAAGGGTTGCTGATAAGGCGGTGAGTATTGCCAAATCAGTTGAACATATTTCAAATTACACAGAAATAGATAAGTATATTAATGGTTTAATAGAGATGGCTGATTTTTCACTTGATATGATTCGAAAGGCCTTTGACTGTTTTATATCAAAGGATGCTGATATGGCCTTTGAGGTAATAGAAGATGATAGAAGTCTTAATAAAATGAATGTCAAGATCTATGACAAGGTTGTTGAGTTTCTTTCCACAAACAAAGTCAATGCTGATCTTGGATTGAACCTGTACCGGATTGCAACTTCTCTTGAACGTATTGGTGATCTTGCTAAGAATATCAGCGAGGAAGCTGTTTATTATATACGCGGAGAGATTATAAAACATAAGGATTTGAAAGGCAAAGTGAGTAGTTGATACATACTTTTTACTCAGCACATTTGATACATTTAAGGCTCACCGGATTAAAATCCAGCCGGCCATGGTCTATATCTTTACCACATTTAATGCATAGTCCAAAATCCCCAGCTTCAATACGCTCCAGGGCAGAATCGGCCTGTTCAATACGTAGACTGCGCATACGATTGGTCTCAATACTCATGGCCTGAGCTTGAAGCGCGTCCATTCGTGAGAGACGGCCAATACGAGATTGATCAAGCTCAACAGTATCGGCATCCTTGCTTGCGATTTCCTCAAAAGCCATGAGTTCATCACGAAGTTTTATTAGCTTTTCCTTAAAATAATCCAGATCAAGTTCATTATTTGGCATGATTGCTCCTGTAAACCCAAAAAATTCTATTATTATAATATGTCCTTAGCTGAAAAATGACAAGATGAATAATGTTTGTTTTATAACTCATGAAATGGAATTGACAAGCAAAGTTTTTTGAGTAAACGGACAAAGCCATGGGTTTCTTTTGTATATACCATTGATTCGCTATATGATAGAACTTGAAAGAATACCACCCCGCCAATCATTGCAGGGGTGGCATATT
>JAGLSM010000359.1 GCA_023135745.1 Spirochaetota bacterium
GGTCAGGTGTGCTGCCGGATTGCAGTCATAAGCGATTTAGCAAATAAAGCACTTCAATCAGATAATAACACAATAATTATAGATGAGATACAAAGAGTTCCTGAGTTAACAATTGCTGTTAAATATGCCATTGATAATCAAAATACGCGCTTTATCATGACAGGCTCCAGTTCAATTGGTTTATTGGATTCGATGGCTGACACTTTAGCAGGTAGAATTTTTATTTATTCAATGCCTACCGCTTGTTTTGGAGAAGCCGCAGGATCAGCAGACCATAATTTTTTTAATGAAGAGATTATACCTCCTAATCTTGATAAAGCTTCGCGTTTGCTGGATAGCTCAATTACATTCGGACAATTTCCTGAAATAGTTATTCAGAATGACGATGCCGGTAAAATGGAAATCCTGAAGAATTACCGAAACACGTATTTTACGCGGGATTTAATGCAGTTTTCCAATATTGAAAATCTTGAAGGTCTTTTAGCCATATTTAATAATCTTGCAAGGTCACTGGGATCTCATCTGGAAATTTCAAACTTTGCCCGGGAATCAGGACTGAGCCACATAACTACCAAGAAATATCTGAACACACTGCTTCAGTCTCAGTTAACATTTAAACTTTATGGATATCATTATGGCCCTGCAAAAAGATATATAAAAGCAGCAAAGACTTATTTTTGTGATAATGGCATTATACAAAGTTTAAATGCATCTCTAAGTGAAGGGCAGCTTTTTGAGAACTTTGTAATATCTGAATTGGAAAAACGCAGGAAACTTGGTTTTATCAAAACAGATCAATTTTACTATATGAAAACTGTTGGCGGAATGGAAATAGATCTTGTCTTTGAAACGGATGATTCTTTTTATGCTGTTGAGATAAAATCTTCTACTAAACTCAGAAGTCGCGATTTACACAATTTGAAATCACTAAAAGGAAAAATGCACAAGCCTGTTAATCTATATCTCATTAATCGCGGCAATGAGTATCAGGTTATAGATGGTGTGCGTATCATTCCTTCATCAGCTTTGTTCAGAGGAATCTAAAACTTAATATTAATCCCCGCGTAAACCTTCAAGCCGGGTTCAAAATAATTTTCACGGATAACATACTGGCTGTTTAAAATATTCATGATTTGCAGCAACCCGTAAATATTTGCCGCGAAACGCTGTTGAAATCTCAATCCCAGTAGAAAATAATCCTTAAGACCGGAAGTCTCGGACTCGCGGCCTGAAATAAAATCCCCGCTTAGCTTGATAGTGGAACCCCAGCTTTCTATGGAAAGTTTTAAAGCAATTTTTATTCTCGTATCCGGCTCAAAGTACAAAACTCTGGAAGTATTAATCCTTTGAACATATCTAAAGCTGAAAAGAAATGCCTTAAAAGGGTTGTATTTTAAATCGATGACTGCCTGGAAAATTTCAACACTAACAGGATTAAGTAAATAAAGATTCTGTGAGGAAGAGTTAACCGAGTAGTATCTATCGTAGTCAAGATTAAAAAACCCTCCGGAAAGAATCAGCTTGCTGAATAACCTTATCCTTAAGCCCGCGCCGATACTGTTTAAAATAACAGGCGCCTCAACCGGTGAATACGAGGAATATGGCATATCTATAATGGATGTTTTAAAATCAAAATATGTAATCTCTCTATAATAACTAAAATATATCTCGAAATTCTTTGCAAATTTGGTTGTCAATTTAACTGAAGGCGCAACTTCCGTATTTAAAAGATCCTGAAAATGAGTTTTTAATCCAAAATTAATGTAAAAAAGTGAACCTATGGGAAAGCCGCCTTTAATAAATCCTGAGAAATCACGGATTTCACCTTGGGCTCCTGATTCAGGAATGACACTTTCATACAGCATGCTGAATCCTATTGAAAGAAAACGCCTTTTACTCCATGAAAATCCAAAACTCAAGGAAGCTTTGCCCGTATAAGAATCAACACCTTCGGGATTACTGACCGCGTCAAGAGCAAGCTTACCTGCCCTGCTCTCAAAATCAAACTGAAAGTTTGCGATTGAACTGAATATATATGATGTTTTAATAAGTAAACCTATGGAGCTCTTTCTGGACTGAAAATAATTAGTATTGGACTGAAGCCCGTCGAGCTTTTCTACAAAATGACCATTTACCGAAAATTCAAACTTATCCATATTCAAGCCGAAATCTATATGAAGGTCATCAAGACCTGAAAGAGAACTCCCCAGCCTGCTTCCATTTTTATCAAAACCGTCATTCTGTCTTCTCATATATGAAATCTGGTAAAATATATTATTGAATTCCGCTCCTGTGGATACCACAGTACTCAGAGATCGATACGATCCGTATAATAATTCAAAAGACGAGATAGTTTGTTTGCCTGATTTTTTCTTTAAAAGATCATCTCTGCTTACCTTTCCTAAAAATGGGCTGTC
>JAGLSM010000036.1 GCA_023135745.1 Spirochaetota bacterium
CCGCTGCAGGCTGAGAATATCATTATAATAAACAATAAATAAGTCCATTTAATCATAATAAGCTCCTAAATATTATTAACCATCTTTGGCAATCATATTTATCCAATTCTACTAAATAAACCCTTCCCCATATAAAATCCTTACATAATTTAAGCTTATCACAGATCCCTCCAAATATCATATGAAAAAACAAACAATTTTGACTATTGCCTAACTCAAAGATATTGATAAATCTTTCTTTCTAATTTTGTCTTACATTGTAAAATATTCTGAGTTAATACAAAATATTTTTCTCATGACCAGAGCTTTTAATCTCTGGTCACAAACTTGTTTATCCGTTCCCTGAGCCTGGCGAAGGAAACATAAACTCCGCGCTCTCTGCGGTCTCCGCGGTTAGAAAAAACCAATGGTAAATGGTAGGAAAAGTTATAATCCCCTTTCCGCAAAATCAACCTGATTTTAGCCGTTTTCGACTGAATCCCTACAATCAAGTACTTCATGATTACATTTTATATTAAACCGGTCTTCATATCAGCTATCTTTTTGAAAATACAGACGGATTATGAGGGGAAATGTCGGAAAAAGCGCTTTTTGTCTCAAAAATTATAGATGTTCTTATGGTCAATGTGATAATGACTAATAATGGGTGCTGTTTGCAATAAAACGGTTGACATAACTCACTGGGTTTTATAGAATGGGAAGATAAGTACGGATAATTCTGGGGGTGTTATTTTCAGAGATCTATTCGGTTTGTGATTTTGACTCATGAGTTATCAGGAGGAAATATTATGAAAAGTCTTAGATATCTTATTTGCATGATTGTCTTATTATTGTTCATTTCAACCAGTGTTTGGGCCGAAAACCCAGAAACCATTTTAGGTTTTTCCACGGATTATGATAAAGGGAATATTACCATTTATGTTGTCAGCACGGGCTGCACCAAGAAAGGTGATTTCCGTTTTGATTATAAAGGTAATGTATTGACGATTGTTCGTACTAGGCGGGATGCGTGTAAGGCAATGCCAGAGAAGATTAGTTTAACTTTCAATTTGAAAGAGGTTGGTATTAAATCGAATATTCCTTTTCGGATTTCTAATAAGATAGTAGTGAACTTAAATCTAGCGAAAATGTAGGAATCTATAATCGTCTCGGCTTGTATTCCAGTAGAACCTGATGAGGTGTCAGGAGTGCAATAAAATCGATTGCAGTAAATAACTTAAGATTCTCTCCAAAATAAGCATTGTATTTAGTTTTATAGATCACTTTTGCCTTCGCCGGTATATAGATCAGTTTCTTCAGTGATACCGGGTGTCGCGCTTTAGTAATACATCCTGATCAAGGTGTTCGGAGAAAAGAAAAATGCGTTTTTGATGACATGATGGACAAAGATACCATGTTTTACAAGAAAACGGCCTGAAGTATTCATGGTTGCAGTCAGCGTTGATACACTTGATACGGGCGATGCCCTTATGGTAGTCCCCGCAGCCAAGAAAACCTGAGACAGCTTCCTTGATTCTGATGATACGGAAGTTGCCGTATATTTCTGCGTATTTCTCCTCAAAACATTCCTCGAAATCATCAAAATGTTCTTTAATTGGTTTTTCTTTATTGTTCTTTTTGTTTTGTGTCATTGTATTATTTGAAAATCTTTCTAAACTTTATCGAAAACTCTCTCAGGCTCATTTGATAAAGTCTCCCGGCCAATGCTTTCAGGAATATGTGTTTTTATCAATCACTATACAGACACACAAACCTCTTAAAAAGTTTCATAATATTTTATTTATTTTTTGTAATACTCTGTGGCCTCTATGTAATTTCTCTGTGATCTCTGCATTGATTCTTCTCTCTGTGTTTCAGGGTCTTTGTGTCAAAAAAACTTAAAATGACAAACTGAAATATTTTTAGTATATCTATACAAATACAAATAAAGTACTTATTTGATTTTATTAAATGGAGTTTTTTCCTGATTATGAATAAGCTTGTGTTAGGAATACATTTTATAAATTATTTTAACAAAAAAATTAGAAAAGCCATTATACTTATTATTATTGTTTCCCAATTAATATTTTCTATAATAACATTTTCTGCAACAACAGGTTGTTCTGATCATAAAAACACCATATTTATGTCATATCAGTATTACGATATACTTAGAAATATTGGCAAAGCTTATAAAGAGAGCGCTGATATTTATGCGCATAAATATTTATTTTTTGCGAATTATTGGATCTCCCGGTATTTTGATTTTTCTTTTCAATGGGAGAGATTTAAAGCCAACCTTTATTATAATGAAATCGAATCAATAGATATCTGGGAAGGAAATTTACGTAAGGAAACATTAGATATTGGTTTAAAATATAAAAACAATAGTCTGTGATGTTTAATTCGAACCGGTATAAATAATGGAAAAATTAGTAATAATAAATTTTTTATTGAGAAAAAAAGCAAAAAAATAAATTATTCTTATAAAATGATTTTTTCAATATATAGGCCCTATTTTAAAATTGTCACTGAAAATTTTAATTTATTGGCTGATAGTTTAATAAAAAATTATCAACACATTTTTAATTTAAACTATAATTTATCTGATTCGATTAATATAAATACAACTTTAAATCTTCATTTTTTTTATCACAACAGCAATGAAAATAATGATTTTATTATAAATGGCGGAATTATTGCGCCTGAATTTACATTAAAGCATTTATTTATAAATAATTCGACATTATCATATTTTTTTGCGCTTTACTCATTTACAGGCGGGCTGGATTTTAATGAGTTTTATATTCGTTACCAGAATAATAATGATTTTGTTAAAATGACTTTTGATTCTGTGATTTATCATATAGGTTTTAAATGGGAAAACTTTTATCACTTTGGACTTGAATATAAATACTGCTATACATCATCAGATGCTTATTTTGAAATAAGGCCTGAAGAAGGCTGGGGATTTGCTTCATTAATCGGGATGATCGAAATACCAATAAATTCGCATTATGCTTCTATTTTCTATAAAAATACAGTATTTAAAAAACTTTTATTTTCGTTTAGCATAGGCGCTATATTAATTAATACTGACAAAATTGTGGAAAGAGATAATATCGCAGTTCTTTTTATTGGAAGTGATGAGGCCAGAACTTCTTATGTAAATATTAAAAGGATTATTATTTATAAAATAGGCCTTGAGTTTGCTTATCGTTTTGCACAATTTAAAATTGGTTATTCTTTTAACCAGATAATACCTCAAATTATTGAAAAAACAATAGCAGGAGAAGAAGGCTCAACAGAAGTGCCTGATACAGGAACCGGAAATCAGGATAAATATTACGGAGGAGGTCATCATGTAATATGGATAAAATATTATTTTTAAAAAAAATAAAAATACTACTTTTTTATATTGTTATTTTATTTGTTAATAAAACACATATATGGTGCGCCTTTTCAATAAATATGAAAACTTCATATAAAATAAATGTCCCATATATTTATGATACTATGATAATGCCGCAGTATATTGATTCATTAAAAGGAAGAGTTGTTTATAATAACAAACTGTTGTTTTTTTTATCATTGAGATATGCTTATAGAGGGGTATTTTTCTCTTTAGGTATACCGTATGAGACTATTTATTCAGACCAGGATAATAGTAATTTTGGGGATATTAATTTTAAATCCGGCATAAATATATTTAAAATAAGCAATGTCTCCTGCAATTTATCAGCATGGGTGGATATTCCGGGCACAAATGGAAAAAATAAATACCTGACTGAGTGTAATGTATCATCAGGCGCTGTCAGAGCAGGCGGCAATATTATGTTTCATATTGATTGGACTCCCTGGAATATGCATTCAGAAATTGATTTTTCTATTATTAAAACCGGTAAAACAAAAGCTGAGAAGGAATATGATATATCCAATAATTATTCATATGGAACATCATTTCAGTTAAAAGGGAAAAATAGTATTAAAACTAAATGGTTTGATTTAAAATTTTCAGGGAGAATACTTTATAAAAACTACAATTATGATAATTATGAACAAAAAAAGATTGAAAAAAGTAACCTGCTTATTACAGATATAGGTTTTGGAGGCGGGTTGCCACTGTACAAAAATACATATATTAATTTACACTATATTTTAAATAAGTGCTGGATTCCTTATAGTTTAAAATTAAGTCATAATATTAATTTCACAATTAAATTATATTTTGATATATAACGAGCTAAAAGCGGCTGACTTATACCGCTTTTAGCTTGATTTTAGAATATTATGGGATTGGAACGTATACAGAAGATATTGGAGATTGACCGCTTTCTCCATAAGCATTTTGCGCAGTTGCGTAATAGTTATAAGTTTGACCTGAAGTTATATTACTATCCTCAAAATATGCATAGTAATTATACTGGTCAGGAATAGTAAAATTAGTAATAAATGAATAGTTTATTCCATCAGACGATTTGTAAACCACCAGATTAGTAGCTGTTACTGAATCATTATCATCAAAGCTAATGGAAACCCCTATATAATTCATATCGCTGTTATACCATGCCCAGATATAGTAAGGCGCCTGTGGAGGACGCATTGGTGTAACCATTTTAAGGACATTCATCCACTTGTTGCCTTCATCATTATATCCTTCCACTGCTTTGACATAACCGTCCCCAATGTCTGATGGCGCAGTTTCAAAAAACCCGTAAAAAGTCGGACTAATAACCTTTATATAATATGTTCCTTTATTGGTTGGAGTTGCTATACTGGGATCCTCATTATACAGGACAGGGTCCCCGCTTCCATCAAGTTCAATTCCAAGCTCTCTTATGCTGTGCGGCGTATCAAAGAACTTTGCAAGATTTACTTTTGGGTCGCTTGTGCTGTTTTCATCATAATCAACATAACTGTTGTTTAGGGATGTTTCAGTTTTATTCAGCGCGTCAGTAACATCATTATAATCACTGGAATTCATTTTTAAAAAAACATCATTTGCCTGATCATCTGTTTCATTTTGTAAAAAATTAATCCCGGCTTTTGCGCTGGCAACTGCTCTTGAAATATATGCTTTTGCATTAGCATATCTGATTGTTGCGTCAGGTTTTAATGTGGCAAATGTGCTTACACTAAAAGGATTATAAAAAGTTGCTATTGTCGGGCCGTCATTTTCAAACATGTTTTTTAAGGCATTAAAATCACAATCAAGATTATGCGCGCTAATAATATGTATGCCGGCAGCCAGTAATGATAAAGCAGCGTCATAAGCAGTGATTTCAGTAAAATCAAACTCACGCACATCTGCGGAACTATTATATGTGAGATTAAGACTTGACACAAGCTTTGTAACATTAAAAAAGAAAGCGAAATCCTGTTTGCTTTTAACAATAGTTAGTGCGTCAAGAGCTTTAGTAACTCTACTCAGGATAGATTGGTTAAGTATAATATCCTGGACATCGCTAAAACTTTTTGTAATAGTCCATGCGTAAAGAGAACTTTCACTTGAAAAAGGATGGTTTGGCTCAGTATTGTTATGAATCATATTTGTAAAATTTTGAAAAGAATTGGGTAAACCGGTGATTCCAAGATCTGCTGCAAACTGTTTAATTTTTGCGTCACTGAAAAGTTCTACAAAAATGGTTAATGCATAGCCAAAATTGAGTTCAGGATCATTCGGGTATTGTGATTTTTTGTCTGTATAAAACGCAAGCGCGCCGTCCAGATCAGCCTTTTCAAGCAACAGCCTGCCTTCGATATATACAGTCGCATCAGGGGTGTCATTACCGCCTGGATTATCGTCACTACATCCGGAAAAAATAAAAAACACAGAAAGTAAAAAACATACCATCAGTAATGTTGTTAAATTTCTCTTTTTCATAATTTGTATCTCCTTTTAAATATTACTCTATACCTATATATACATATTAGAATGGAAAAAGTGCCATGGTTTTTTAATATATTCCCCTTTTTTCAATAATAAAATAGAACATATATTTATCACTTATTAACTATATTATAGATAAAAAATTATAAAAAGTCAAATTTCCAGACTTTATGGTGGCCGAGCAATCGTATATATACCCTAAAATTTCCATTTTGTCCCCTTTTTAAACCACTGATTACACAGATTTTTATGTCTAATATTTACTGTAATCATTTTAATTCAAAAATAATAGCTTAATTCACAAATCTTCTGAATCTTAAAGATATTTCAACAAAATTTATCAATAAACCAACTTTTTATTATATAATTGATCCGGCGCTCATAAAATAAATCTAATTCGAAATACTCTTTGTGGCTCTGAGCCTCGGTGGCAAAATCAGTCCAATCCGGTGTGCAATTTCTTTTCTATTTACCTTTCTACCTTCTGAATTTACTGACGCGGCCAATAGTTAAAGCTTTTTATTGATTAAAATACTGCCATCGATTAATTGAATCCACAATTTATTTTTAAATAAATATGAATTTCATTCATTAATCTGTATAATCTGGTCATTCATTCTTATTTGAGGAAGGCCAAATGCAGATAATAAATGATGCCGCATTAAGGGTGCCAATCAAGATGTGGCTGGATGATATAGAAGAAGGCGCATTAGATCAGGCAAGGGATCTTGCAAAGCTTCCCTTTGTGTTTAGTCATATAGTATTAATGCCTGACTCGCATCAGGGATATGGTATGCCGATCGGAGGGGTTCTTGCGGCTGAGGATACCGTAATACCAAATGCTGTCGGGGTTGATATTGGATGCGGTATGAAGGCATTAAAAACCAACTTGACAACGATGGCTTCTAAAGAACTTATAAAACTAATGGATGAAATAAAAAAACGCATTCCGCTGGGATTTAAGCATCATAAAACAAAACAAAAATGGGAGGGCTTTGAAAGATTTCCTGATATTCCTGTTATAAAACAACAACTGGATTCCGCGAAGTATCAGATTGGGACGCTGGGCGGGGGAAACCATTTTATTGAAATTCAGAAGGGTTCTGATGGATATATCTGGATAATGATACATTCAGGTTCACGTAATTTTGGACTGCAGATTGCACAAAAATACAATGCCATAGCAAAACAGATATGCCAAAGTAAAAATATATCGTTGCCAAACAGGGATCTTGCTTTTTTGTCTTTTGATACTGAAGAGGCAAATGAGTATATGGACGCGATGAATTATGCCCTTGAATTTGCCCGTGAAAACAGATCAATAATGATGAGAAAAATCATTGAATCATTCTCTGATATTGGTTATGAAGACTTCGATGATTGTGAGGTCTATGATATACATCACAACTATGCCGCGATGGAAAGTCATTTTGGAAGGGACTTAATTATTCACCGGAAGGGAGCCACATCCGCAAAGAACGGTCAAATCGGAATAATCCCGGGATCACAGGGAACAAAGAGTTATATCGTAAAAGGAAAGGGTAATAAAGATAGTTTTATGTCCTGCTCTCACGGCGCAGGCAGAAAGATGGGAAGAAAACGCGCGATACGGGAACTCAATATTCAAGATGAAACCAGGCGTCTTGATGAACTGGGAATCATTCATTCCATAAAAAATAAATCAGACCTTGACGAAGCTCCAGGTGCATACAAAGATATCGATACCGTTATGGAAAACCAGAAAGACCTTGTTGAGATAGAAGTAGAGTTGAGTCCTCTAGCCGTGATTAAGGGGTGAGCCAATGGGGACGGAGGAAGATACCGTAATCTGCTATTATAAACAGTTTTATTCTTCCGGATTAATCTCACAGGAATCGGTGATTTCGATAGAATTTTTAAGCATTACGGTTACTCCGCAGTATTCTTCAGCGGACAGGTACATTGCTTTTTTTACCTTTGCCTCGTCGATGTCTTCTCCCCAGACTTTGAATGTAACATGAATTTTGGAATAAACCTTTGGGTGTATCTTTGTCATCTCGGCATCGATATGAACTTCAAAACGTGTATAGGGGACGTGCATTTTGGTCATTATAGAGGCTACGTCGCTTCCTGCACATCCGGCAAGTGCGAGCAGTATCAGTTCTTTAGGGCGGATTGCTGCATCCGAACCGCCGAATTCCGCTGGACCGTCTATCGGGACCCAATGATTGCTGTCTGTAAGTCCGTTGAATGTTATACCTTTGATGTGAACTGCCTTAGCGTGGTGTTTTGACATGAAGCTGCCTCCTTTGACTAGAGAATTTTAAGCGGATAGCGGTATTAAAACAAGAAAAAATAGAGTCAAATAGTGTAATCGGTATTACTTTCATTAAATATATCAAGTTGCTTCTTTTGGTAATTAATTAGATGCGAGTTTGTGTTTTCAAAAAATCAGGTTATACAGCATTACTGTAATCCTGCGGAGCAGAAGATTAAAAGCGCAAGGGAGATAAAATGTCAGAAGAAAAAAAATTATCATCATTGATTATAAATACTATGAGGACTTTATCGATGGATGCTGTTCAACAGGCTAACTCGGGACATCCCGGTACACCAATGGTTCTTGCGCCTGTGGCTTATAGTATCTGGGATAAATTCATGAAGTACAACCCGGTAAATCCTGATTGGCCTAACCGTGACCGTTTTGTTTTATCGGCAGGACATGCTTCGATGCTTCTCTATAGTATTCTTCACATTATGGGATACGATCTTGCTCTTGATGATATTAAAAATTTCAGACAGCTTCACAGCAAATGCGCGGGGCATCCTGAACTTGGCCTGACTCCGGGAGTAGAGACAACAACCGGCCCGCTTGGACAGGGGCTTGCTACAAGCGTAGGTATGGCAATTGCGGAACGCTGGCTGGCTGCTCATTTTAATACTCCTGATTTTAAACTGATTGATTACAGTGTTCATGCTGTTGCCGGTGACGGATGTATGATGGAGGGAATATCCAGTGAAGCTGCTTCAATTGCCGGACACCTGGGTCTGAGCAATCTGGTCTGGATTTATGATAATAACCATATAACAATAGAAGGAAACACCTCTCTTGCGTTCAGCGAGGATGTAGCGACAAGGTTTCTGGCATATAATTGGCATGTTCAGCGTGTTGGAGATGCCAACGATCTTGAGATGATTGAAAGGGCTTTAACTAATACGAAAAATGAAAAAGAGAGACCGTCTCTAATTATTGTTGACAGTCATATTGCATACGGAAGTCCTCATAAACAGGATACCTCAGGGGCTCATGGAGAACCTCTCGGTGAAGAAGAGATTAGGGCGACCAAAATTAACTATGGATGGGATCCTGATAAAAAGTTTTATGTTCCTGATGAAGTAAAAACCTATGGAAAAGAAATTCGCGAAAATGGAAATAAACTAGAAAACAAGTGGAATGAGTTATTTAAAGAATACAGCAAAAAGAATCCTGAACTTGCTGAAGAGTTTAACCTTATTCAGGAAGGAAAGATGCCTGAAGGATGGGACTGCTGTCTTCCACGTTTTGAAACTGATAAAAAAGGTCTGGCCGGCAGGGTTGCAAGCAGTACTGTGTTAAACGCGGTAGCCCAGCACATACCATGGTTTGTGGGAGGATCGGCCGACCTTGCTCCTTCAACAAAGACAGCTATTACAGACGGCGGAAGCTTTGAAAAAGGAAGTTTTGACGGGCGGAACATACATTTTGGAGTTAGGGAACATGCTATGGGGGCAATTGTTAACGGATTGGCATTGAGTAAACTTAGGCCTTTTGCGTCGACATTCCTGGTTTTTTCCGACTATATGAGATCATCCATGAGGTTGTCGGCGATCATGCAGCAGCCTGTTGTATATATTTTTACTCATGACAGTATAGGGGTCGGAGAAGACGGTCCGACTCACCAGCCTATCGAACATGTAGCTTCTTTACGGGCAATTCCAAATATAGATGTAATAAGGCCTGCCGATTCAAATGAGGTGAGCGTTTTTTGGAAGTATATAATGGAATTAAAAGACCGGCCGGTTGCCCTGATTCTTACAAGACAGAACCTTCCTACAATAGACCGGGAAAAATATGCACCTGTTGAAGGGGCGTTGAAAGGGGCATATATTCTTGCCGATTGCAAAGGAAAACCCGAGGTCATTCTCATTGGAACGGGGTCGGAGGTTCAGATTTGTATCGCTGCTTATGAGGAACTTAAAAAGGATGGTATAAAAGCCAGGGTTGTCAGTATGCCTTGCTGGAGTCTCTATGAACACCAGTCCCCTGAGTATTGGGAAGAAGTTCTTCCCAGTGATGTTCACGCGAGGGTGGCTATTGAGGCCGGATCAACATATGGATGGAGAAGGTATATTGGAATCCATAGTGAAGGGAGTGTTCTTGGTATGCGTGATTTTGGTGCATCTGCTCCTATAAATGATCTTTTAAAAGAATTCGGTCTTACGGTTGAGGGACTGGTAAAAATGGCTAAAAAAACAATCCGGAAAAATAATAATGTGGGATAAACGCTATAGTAACGTTGATTATGTGTTTGGGA